>JBEGNB010000045.1:0-9643 GCA_041182785.1 Bacteroidota bacterium | reverse complement strand
ATACCGTTCTACTGGCTGGTACTGGTAATCTGATGCTGATGACCGGGTACAACCACAGGGCCGTTCTCCGGATGTAGCTCTACCCTTTCCAGCGTACAAACGCTTCCATGGCCTCGTACTCTGCCAGTCCGAGGGCGCTGTACTGGCTTGCAGTGTCGCGGTTGCGGTCTTCCGCACGCTGCCAGAATTCTCTGTTGTCGTCGCCGGGGAATGGCGGCCGGTCTTTCTGGCTCTGGTGCATGAATATGGCCTGACGTTTCTTGCGCAACTGCTGCGGACTCATCGGTACGGCCATTTCGATCTCATAGACCGGCCACTCGTGCCAGGCGCCGCGATACATCCATACCCAGCAGTCTTTCATCCAGTCGTGCTCACCGCTCAGACGGCGGTGCGCCTCGAAGATGGCATCCAGACAAACGCGGTGTGTTCCGTGCGGATCGGCCAGATCTCCCGCTGCATAAATCTGGTGCGGCTTGATACGCTCAATAAGGTCCATCACAATATGGATATCCTCTTCGCCCAGCGGCTTTTTACGGGTACGACCTGTTTCGTAGAAGGGCATGTCCAGGAAATGGATTCTTTCGTCCGGCAGTCCGGTGAATCGCGCGCCTGCACGAGCCTCGCCGCGGCGTATGAGTCCCTTGATACTGCGCACTTCCGGGATATCCTCGCTGGAATCGTTCTTCCTGTTGAGAAACTGGATGACTTTTTTGAAACGCTTTACCTCCTCTTCCGACATGGTCTGGTGTACCTGCCCGAATTCCAGGACGAATTCGGCATATCTCAGTGCGTCATAGTCGTGAACCGCAATATTCCCCGAAGTCTGGTAGGCAACATGTACCTCATGGCCCTGGTCCACCAGGCGCTGGAAGGTACCTCCCATGGAAATCACGTCATCATCGGGGTGCGGACTGAATATGATAACCCGTTTTTTGGCCGGTTTGGCGCGCTCGGGCCTGCTGGTATCGTCGGCGTGCGGTTTGCCGCCCGGCCATCCGGTGATAGTGCGCTGCAGGCGATTGAAAATACGGATATTCAGTTCGTAGGAGTTGGCCTGCTCGATAATCAGTTCGCTGAGGCCGTGTTCGTTATAGTCTTCATCAGTCAGTTTGAGAATGGGCTTGCCGGTGGTTTGAGACAACCAGACCACCGCCTTGCAAATCAAATCTTCATTCCAGTTACAGATACCCACGAGCCAGGGTGCGCTCATGCGTGTGAGTTCTTCACTGGCACTCCGGTCAAGTACAACCTTTACGTTCGGGTGTTTCTGCAGGAAGGTAGCCGGCACCAGCGTGGATATTTCACCCTCCACTGCCCGCTGAACAATACTGGCCTTGTGCTGTCCCCAGGCCAGCAGATACACCGTACGGGCCTTGAAAATACTGCCTACGCCCATTGTAATGGCGCGATAAGGCACATCGTCTTCACTCTGAAAATCCTTGATGGCATCGTGGCGGGTGAGGTGATCGAGGCGCACCATGCGTGTGGGCGATGTTTCCCACGCACCCGGCTCATTAAAGCCGATGTGTCCGGTGCGACCAATACCCAGCAGCTGAATATCAATACCACCGGCCAGGTCAATCTGCTTTTCGTACTGCTCGCAGTAAGAAGCCACCTGCTCCATCTGTACCGTTCCATCCGGAATATGGATATTCTCCGCCGGAATATCAACATGATCGAAGAGATACTCGTGCATGAAGCGCCAGTAGCTCTGCCGGGCCGTACGCTGCATGGGGTAATATTCGTCGAGATTGAAAGTGATCACATTTTTGAAACTCAGTCCTTCTTCCTTGTGCATGCGGACCAGTTCCTCATATACCTTGATGGGTGTGCTGCCCGTGGCCAGCCCGAGTACTATTTTATCGCCGTCCTGCTGTTTCTGGCGGATGGCGAGCGCGATTGAGCGCGCTACATGCCGCGAAGCCTCCAGTGAATCATCCCAGATTTTCACCGGCATCTTCTCAAAATTCTTTAACTCGTATTTCAGGTAACCGTCGTGCGTTTTTGCGCTATCCTTCATGGAATCTTGTTGTGAGGATTTGAATAACCGGCCAAATGTATTGTACCCTCATTCAAACATTGAAACGATTGTGCGGATTTTTTTGCAGTTTTATTTTATTCCCGGCAATTATTGCCCGCACTTGACAATATTCGGGGACAAATATTCCGAATTGGCATTTGATCACCGGTCTTTGCCCAGCACTTCAAATGTTCTTTCAATTCTGAACCCATCGCGGTCAACGAGCGCGAGTTGGTGCTTGCCGACAGCCGGCTGCAGCGACATCTGATGAAACACTTTTGTGCTGCCCAGATACACTCCGTCCAGATGCCAGAACACTTCCATATCCGGATTTCGGTGTGCTGCCTGGAAAATAGTACTGCCCAGCCTGCCGTCCAGATCAACCGGCACATATATCCGGGTGAAGTTTTTGGGATACATGAGCTGCATGGGAGCCGATCCGGGTGTCTGTTTCGCATCCGCACAATCGGGGCGGAACGGCGGCGGTGTTTCGTACCACGGGTTTTTACTTTTGAAATAAAATTCTTCTTCCGGAGGCAACACAAACCACGGTACATGCTGCATCTGTGCCGGCGATTCACAGTCGCTGCTCACCTGCCACTGCCCCGAGGCGTCCAGGTGGAGCAGCTGATGGTAGGTGCAAACGCCGGAGCCGGTACCGCTCTCTGGTATCCAGGTGGTATCGGACTCGCAGTACGGGCCTGCCAGCATACCGCTTTTACGGCATACCGGCACCTGCTTCATGTCATCATAGGGAGGATCGAACCAGCGCATATCCGACGAAAGCTGGTCGAATATCTCGAACAGCACGGGCGCTGCGAACTCAACACCAATGAGGCCGGGTCTTCCCTCCCCGTCGGCGTTGCCTACCCACACTCCCACGGCGTACTGCGGAGTCACGCCGGCCGCCCATGCATCGCGAAAACCGAAACTGGTACCTGTTTTCCATGCCACCGGTTGTCCGGCGCGGAACATCTCCCACTCTCCCGAGCTGTTCGGCCGCTCCACTTCCCGCATCGCCTCGAACGCAAACCAGATTGATCCGGCGGAAAGCAGATCGCTGTGCTCTGCCAGGGATTTCCTGCTCTTTTTGACGGGTGACTGGTATAAGAACAGAGGTTTTCTGAAGTCGTCAGCAGCATAGCGCCCGTCGCGGTCGTAAAAGGCACCCAGAGACCGACCCATGCAGGCATACGTATTGGTGATATCCAGCAAGTTGGCCTCTGCACCGCCCAGAATGAGCGACAAGCCGTAATAATCCGGCGGTTTGCTCAGGGTGGAGAAGCCCGAGCCGCTGCAGATTGTAATGGAATTTCTCCAGTCCGTAATCCTGCAAAAGCAGCACAAAAGGGACGTTCAGGGAGCGTATCAGTGCTCTTCGGGCTGGTACAGCGCCATCGTTTGTCTCATAGTAATTCTCGGGACGGTATTGCCCCAGCTGTGTGGGTACGTCCTTCAGCAGACTCGACGGGAGGATATCGCCGCTCTCGAGCGCGAGCGCGTACAGGTAGGGCTTCAGAATACTGCCGGTGCTGCGGGGCGCGCGGATGACATCCACCGATTCGCTGTGTTCTTTTCCACAGCCCGGAACATTTCCCGCGTATGCCAGCACTTCACCGGTAGGCACATCGAGAATGACTGCTGCCAGGTTATGCACTCCATTTCCGCGGTAGTTCTCCTGCCGCCGGATCAGAATTTCATTCACTCTTTCCTGCATCCGCCGGTCAATACAGGTTCTGAAACGGGCCTTCCCGCCGGTATTTTCAGTCTGTGCCATCCGGTCGAGCAGGTGCGGGGCGAGCTGGGGAAGCGGAAGCGGTGCGTCAGGCAGCGGTTCCTCTTTGGCATAGAAGCACTGATCTTCACTGATGGCACCCGACTCGCGCAGGCGGTCGAGCAGACGGTTCCGCTTGGCAAGCAGCACATCCCGGTTCCGGCCGGGGTGTATGATGGCAGGACTGTTCGGCAACACCGCGAGGGTGGCTGCTTCGGCCCAGCTGAGCAGGGCCGGTCGCTTGCCGTAATACCGCCACGAGGCGGCTTCTATACCCACGACGTTGCCCCCGAACGGCGCGTGTGAGGCGTACAGAGCAAGAATACTTTCTTTGGAACGGGTGAGCTCCAGACGGGTGGCCATGAACATCTCGACAAGTTTCTCCGGGACAGTACGGCCCGGATTGCCACGCACCATCCGGATAACCTGCATGGTGAGCGTACTTCCTCCGCTCACCACCCGGCCACCAGTCAGGTTCTGCCACAGGGCGCGCACCAGACTCACCGGATCAACGCCGGGATGCCAGTAGAAGCGGCGGTCCTCAAAGGCTACCACGCAGGCGGCATACTTTTCAGGCAGCGAATCCACCTCCGGGAATCGCCACTGTCCGTCGGCAGCAATTCGGGCTCCGAGCAGTTCGCCGCTCCGGTCTTCCACCACCACAGACAGCGGCTCGTTGAACAGCGGTCGGGGCAGGCACAGCAGCCACAGCAGACCGAGCACCGCCAGTAAAAAAGCGGTACCCGGCCTGCGGCGCACAAAGGCTCTCAGGGCATTCCGGAACATTCCGGCTAGGTGTTTTATCTGGTTCAGGTAGCTCAATCTTATTCTTCAGCCTGATTTTTCAGTTTCATCAGCAGCGTGTAGGCATTGGTGAGTGCAATTTTCTTTCCGGCAATATCCACAGCAGGCGTAATCTGAATTTTTCCTTCCTGCGTGATTCCCGGATTGACCTCGGCCATTTCGAACACGCCCTCTCCGTTTTCAATGAAGATGTAGTGTTTGTTCTGCCAGCGCACCACAGCAGCATCGGGTACAATCCACGCATTCTGCGACTTCACCGACACCTCCGCGTTCATATACATACCCGGCAGCAGCTTCTCGTCGTAGCGGTCGAAGTGACAGTGTACCTCTGCCGAACGGTTTTCATCCAGATTTTTCCCGACCAGAATAATGGAGGCCGAATATTTCTTCTCCGGATTGTCGTTCGTCCAGGCTGTAACCGGTTGGCCGATGGCCAGTTGCTGCACATCCTTCTCAAAGGCGGTGAGGTTCAGGTGTATGTCTTCCGGATTAACCAGTTCGAAAAGCACGTCCGTCGGGGCCGTGTATTTTCCGATATTGACATCCACTTTGGCCACGTAACCGCTGATGGGAGAATAAACGTTCACCGTGCGCGATAAATTTTCTTCCGACAGTTTTTCCGGATCAAGTCCGATCAGCCGGAGCTTTTCCGCGAGGGCGCGTTGTGTGATTCGCTGGGTCTCAAACTCGCTTTTGGCCTGTTGCAGCACCTTGTCGCTGGCGGCCTTTCCGGCGTTCAGGGTTTGCTGGCGCTGAAATTCGGATTCGGCGAGAGCAAGTCTGGATTTTGTGAGCAAGTATTCCTGCTGCAGCTGGATAAACTGGGCATCCTCCATAACGGCCAGCACCTCGCCCTTGCGTACGCGCATACCCGGGAGGAGTCTGGTGGACTTCAGGTAACCACCCAGCGGGAAGCTCACGCTGATCATATTCTGGGGAGGGACGTCTATGGTGCCGCTCAGCCGTAGGGTGGAGGAAATGTCACCCTTTTCGGCCATACCGGTTTCCACTTTCGCATTTTGTAACTGTTCCTTCGACAGCGATACATGCGTTTCAGGGGGAGTTTCAGTCCCGGCAGACTGTTGGTCCTGTTGTTTGCCGCCGCAGGCAAGGAAAGACAGGACGGCTATGGTGCAAATCAGATATTTCATTGACGATCGAATTGTTGGAGGCGTATGACGGCCTGGTGATAGTTGTTTTTGGTTTCCAGATACTGCTGCGAGGTTTCCAGACTTTGCCTGACGAGCATTGCC
Organism: Bacteroidota bacterium; assembly: GCA_041182785.1. Taxonomy (GTDB): domain Bacteria; phylum Bacteroidota; class Bacteroidia; order Chitinophagales; family Saprospiraceae; genus M3007. The sequence goes on along the minus strand of JBEGNB010000045.1, from coordinate 3,792 downwards.
CACTGCAAGTAATCAATTTCTCCGGCAGCCAGCTGTGCATCAGCCGCCTGGATGATACTCCGGGAGGCAGGAAGTGCCTGTTTTTCATAAAATTCGAGACTCTCGCGGGCGGTCATAACGGCTCGTCGGGCTATTTCAAACTCCGAAGCAACCTGTTTCTGCGCCCAAGCGAGGTCATTCTGCTGTTTCCTGATTTCCACGTCCCACGCAGCCACGCGCGCGCGCTGCGCTTTGGTAAACAGTGGTGCCGAGATACCGCCACCCAGGTACCAGAAACGGTGTGATCCGTCAAAATAGCGATCCTGACTGTTTACTACCTGAAAGCCGATCACACTCTGGTTGGTGATCCCGACCGTGAATTCGGGGCGATTTCTGGCCTTTTCAAGCTCTTTCTGCCACTGTGCCGAGGCCAGCTGTCGCCTGCGAATCTCCAGGGAAGGCATGAAAGACAGTTTGGTGGTATCCGCGGGCATCAGCAGGCCAGCTGGCAGTGCGGGCGATTCCGGTGCGGGCACATAAACACTTCCGGCATTGAGCAGGGTATTGAATTGCCACAAAACCCGCTCGGCATCCCTCTGAACCAGGAAAAGCTGCTGACTCGCCTGCCGGTGCTGCAGTTGTGCGCTGTTCAGCTCCAGGATATTCTGTTCACCCTGCCGGAACCGGAGAGTGGCTCTTTCTTCAAACAGTCCGAAGATACTGTCGGCCCGCTGCAGTTCCCGCTGTTTTTCCAGCAGGAACAGATATTCGTAGTAGAGCGCACCCACCTCTGTGCGCAGACGGCGGCGGGCATCCTGCGTACCTGCCTCGGCAGCAAGGTGATTTTCGGTGAGCACCCGGCGCTGATTTTTGTAAACGCCCGGCGCTGCGAATCCCTGATAAACGCCCAGTTTATTGTCGAACTGATAACTGTTGAACTGTCCGAGTTCTATGTTGAAATCTGTTTTGGCAATATCGCGCCAGCTGCCCTTCAGGGTTTCGTAGTACCGTGCATTCAATTGCGCCGAACGGACATCCGGGTTGTTGTCCCAGGCCGTGTTGACAGCCTTTTCAAAATTGATTTGCTCCTGGGCTCCAAGTTGCGTCAAAGCGGCGAGCACCAGCAAAATCACCGTTGTGTGGGTTTTATGTTTCCGCTTTTTGTGCGGCTTTTCTATCGGCGAATTGAAGTAAACATAGAGCAGCGGCAACACAAACAGGGTTAGCAGGGTCGCAGAAACAATACCGCCGATGACCACCGTAGCCAGCGGACGCTGCACTTCAGCCCCCGCACCCATACTGAACGCCATGGGAATAAATCCGAGTGATGGCGCCAGGGCGGTCATCAGTACAGAACGGAGCCTGATTTTCGTACCCATCACGGCGATACGGCGCAGATCATCCCAGCCCTCCTTTTTCAGGCGGTTGAACTCCGAAATGAGCACGATACCATTCAGTACCGCCACGCCAAAGAGTGCGATGAAACCCACGCCGGCGGAAATACTGAACGCCATCCCGCGTATCCAGAGCGCCACAATACCTCCAATGGCTGACAGCGGAATAGACGAATAAATCAATATCCCCTGTCTGACAGATCCGAATGCGAAATACAGCATCAGGAAAATCAGCAGCAGCGCCACTGGTACGGCCACCGTCAGTCGCTCTTTGGCGGCCTGCAGATTCTCGAAAGCTCCGCCGTAGGTGACGTAGTAGCCGGGAGGAAGTTTGATTTCACGCTCCACTTTCTGCTGCAGTTCGCTTACGATGCTCTGTACATCGCGACCGCGCACGTTGAAGCCGACTACAATGCGGCGCTTGGTATCTTCCCGCTGAATCTGGTTGGGACCTTCGATTTCCTCTACCGAGGCCACCTGACCGAGCGGAATCTGCGCACCGCCGGAGGTAGCGACGGGCAGGTTCTGTACATCTTTCAGGGTACGACGAGCCTCGCCCTGCACGCGCACGGCGAGATCGAAACGGCGTTCACCCTCGAATACTTTTCCGGCCACCGCGCCGGCAAAAGCGGCATTCACCGTGTTGTTGATCGTTTCCACGTCGAGTCCGTACTGCGCCATGGCATCCCGGTTGTATCGAATGACAACCTGCGGCATACCGTTCACCGCCTCTACATAGAATTCGGTGGCGCCCTCTACGGTTCTGGAGAGATCGCCCAGTTTTTGGGCATATAAAGCCAGCGTGTCCAGATTTTCCCCGAAAATTTTACAGACCACATCCTGACGGGCGCCGGTCATGAGTTCGTTGAAACGCATCTGCACCGGAAACTGGAAACCGGCAGTTACTCCCGGTATCTCCGCTATTTTGGCGCTCATTTTTTCCGCCAGCTCGTCGAAAGTTTTTGCGGAAGTCCATTCTTTCTTGTCCTTCAGAATAACCATCATGTCGCTCGCTTCAATGGGCATGGGGTCAGTCGGAATTTCCCCGCTGCCGATTTTGGTGACCACCTTTTCCACTTCGGGGAAATTTTTCAGCAGAATGCCCGCAGTCTGTTGCGTGGCCTCAATCGTGGTGGTGAGATTACTGCCGGTCAGCACCCGCGTATCCACAGCGAAATCGCCCTCTTCCAGTTCAGGGATAAACTCGCCGCCGAGGGTGGACAGAATATACAGCGAAATGGCGAGCAGGGCCACAGAAACACCGATGACCATTTTGGGAAAGTTCAGGATACGCTCCAGGATATGCTGATACCAGCGCTCCAGACGTTCCATCAACTTGTCACTGATTGTTTTTTTGTGTGAAATATGCCGGTTAATGAAAAGTGCACTCATCATTGGCACGTATGTCAGCGAGAGTATAAAGGCCCCCAGAATGGCAAAACTGACCGTTTGAGCCATGGGCTTGAACATCTTCCCCTCAATTCCCTCGAGCGACAGGATGGGCAGATACACGATGAGAATGATAATCTGGCCAAATACGGCTGCATTCATGATTCTCGACGACGCGTGATGCACCTCTTCATCCATCTGACGCTGTGAAAGGCGATTCACCTCCTTGAAGTGCTTGCTGTGGGATATCTGGTGCATAATGGCTTCCACCACAATAACTGCCCCGTCAACAATAAGACCAAAGTCAATGGCACCCAGACTCATCAGGTTGCCCCCCACCCCGAAGTAGTTCATCAGAATGACTGCAAACAGCATGGAAAGCGGAATCACCGAGGCCACAATCAGGCCCGAGCGGAAGTTACCCAGAAAAAATACCAGTACAAGCACCACAATCAGGGCACCTTCCAGCAGATTGGTTTCCACGGTGGAAATGGCGTTGTTCACCATCTTGGTTCTGTCGAGAAAGGCCTCGATGACTACTCCCTCCGGCAAGGTCTTCTGGATGGCCGCAATTTTCTCCTTCACTTTTTTGATGACAATGGAGGAATTTTCTCCCTTCAGCATCATAACGATGGCCCCGGGTACCTCGCCCTGATCGTTATAGCACACCGCGCCGTAGCGGGTGGCTGATCCGGTACCCACCGTAGCTACGTCGCGTATGCGTACGGGCGCGTGACCCGGCTCACTGCGCAACACGATATTCTCCAGATCGGCCATACCACCCACGAGACCTTCGCTGCGGATATACAGCACCGTGGGCCCTTTTTCGATGTAGGCGCCGCCCGTGTTCTGATTGTTTTTTTCCAGCGCACTGAATACATCGCTGATCGTCAGGTTCTGCGCCTTGAGTTTATCGGGAATAACCGACACCTCGTACTGCTTCAGCAGGCCTCCAAAAGTGGAAACATCGGCCACACCCGGTGTTCCGAGCAGCTGACGCCGCACAATCCAGTCCTGTATGGTGCGCAGT
>JBEGNB010000044.1:0-7368 GCA_041182785.1 Bacteroidota bacterium | reverse complement strand
CGTGTATTTCATGCTCATCGAGGTGCCCGAGGTAGTATTTGTTGAAAACAGGGCTGCGTGGAAACAGGGAAGAGAGACCAAACGTTTTGCAGAATGCCACCCAGGGAGACGGGAAGCCTCGCTTGCTCTCGGGCAGAAACTTGCCCGACCCGTCAATCAGTCTGACACCCATCGCGCCTGCCTCCGGGTGCGCGTCCATGAACGCGAGGCACTGCCGGAATGTGTCTTCCTCTACCAGGGTGTCTGGGTTCAGAATAAGTATGTACTCCCCCGACGATTGCCGTATTGCCTGATTGTTGGCAATGGCAAATCCGGGATTATCTGTATTAACAATCAGTTTTACCTCCGGGAAGCGTTCGCGTACCATGCGTACGGAGTCGTCCACGGAGTTGTTGTCAACCACCCAGACTTCACTGTCAATACCCTGCAGGGCACGGCGTACCGAGCCAAGCGCCTGCTCCAGAAAGTGGCGGACGTTATAGTTGACGATGACAACTGAAAGCCTGATAGCGTTTCCTCTGTTTAATTGTACAGGAACATACTCCGGTTCCGGTCGAGCTCCCTGAAATAGGGGTCTTTCAGATCTTTGATGAAGTGAATGGCCTCGCCGGTTGATTTCATTTCAGGCCCCAGTCGCTTGTCCGCACCCGGAAACTTTTCAAACGAGAATACAGGTATCTTGATGGCATAACCGTCCAGTTTGTTTTCCATCTTGAAGTCTTTCAGTTTGTGTGTCCCGAGCATGACTTTCGTGGCAATGTTGAGATAAGGTACACCGTAAGCCTTTGCAATAAACGGTGTGGTGCGCGATGCACGCGGATTGGCCTCGATTACATATACTTTATCGTCTTTTACAGCAAATTGTATATTAATCAGTCCGCGGATATTGAGTGCGCGGGCGATCCGTTCGCCGTACTCTGCCATCTGCTGTATGACGATGGGACCCAGAGAATACGGAGGCAACATGGCACTGCTGTCGCCCGAGTGTATGCCCGCAGGCTCGATATGCTCCATAATACCCATGATATGGAAATCCTCTCCGTCGAAGATTGCGTCAATTTCAGCCTCTTTGGCGCGCTCCAGGAACTGGTCAATCAGTACCTTGTTGTCGGGCATGTGCTTGAAAATAGTCAGTACCTGACGTTCGAGTTCGTTGTCATTGATAACGATTTTCATGCGCTGTCCGCCGAGTACGTAAGAGGGGCGTACCAGCAGCGGATACGGGATGTTTTTGGCGATTTCCAGGGCCGCGTCCACATCCCGGGCAGCACCATACTGGGGATACGGAATGTCGAGGTCCTTGAGCAAATCGGAAAACCGTCCGCGATCCTCGGCAATATCCATGCTGTCAAAGCTGGTTCCAATGATGTTCCAGCCCTTTTTGTGCAAGTTTTCGGCGAGTTTCAGGGCCGTCTGGCCACCCAGCTGAACGATGACACCGTCGGGTTGTTCGTGCTCCAGTATTTCTTCGAGATGCTCCCAGTAAACAGGCTCAAAATAGAGTTTGTCGGCCAGGTCGTAATCGGTGGAAACCGTTTCCGGATTGCAATTGACCATGATAGCCTCGTAGCCCACCTCCTTGATGGCCAGTACACCGTGTACGCAGCAGTAGTCAAACTCGATACCCTGACCGATTCGGTTGGGCCCTGAACCGAGCACCACGATTTTCTTTTTGTCGGAACGACGGCTTTCGTTCTTGCTGTCGAAGGCGGAATAGAAGTAGTTGGTTTTTGATTCGAACTCGGCGGCACAGGTATCCACCATCTTGTAAACCCTGCGAATGCCCAGCTGCTTGCGGCGCCGGGTCACATCCTCTTCATTGATACGCATGACCCAGGCTATCTGGGCATCCGAGTATCCGTTTTTCTTGAGCTCCAGCATGAACTCGGGTGTCAGGTCGTCGGCCACGTTGAACTTCAGCAGCCGATCTTCCAGCTTCACCAGTTCCTTTATCTGATTGATAAACCAGGGGTCAATATGGGTCAGTTTCTGAACGGTTTTGGAGGCGATACCCAGGCGGAGGGCGTCTCTTACCCGGTAAATCCGGTCGTCGCTGACCAGCTCGAGGCGGGTGAGAATATCTTCCGTACTCATCCATTCCTTGCGATCGGCCCCCAGCCCGGCGCGGTTATTTTCCTGACTCTGGCATGCCTTCTGCATGGCTTCGTTGAAACTGCGTCCTATGGCCATGACCTCTCCCACCGATTTCATCTGCAGGCCAAGGCGTGTGTCGGCACCATGGAATTTTTCAAAATTCCAGCGCGGCATCTTCACAATCACATAATCGAGTGTGGGCTCAAAAAGGGCCGAGGTGGTTTTGGTAATCTGGTTTTTGAGTTCGTCGAGGGTGTATCCGATGGACAGTTTTGCCGCTATCTTGGCAATCGGATAGCCGGTGGCTTTGGAGGCCAGTGCCGAAGAGCGCGATACCCTCGGGTTCACTTCAATAGCAATAAGCTGTTCGTTTTCAGGATTTTGTGCGAATTGCACGTTGCACCCTCCTGCAAAATTGCCCAGTGCGCGCATGATTTGAATTGCCTGATTGCGCATGTCCTGATAGGAGGTGTCCGAAAGTGTCATGGCCGGGGCAACGGTGATGGAGTCGCCTGTGTGTATGCCCATCGGGTCGAGGTTCTCCACAGTACATATCACCACAACATTATCGTTCTGGTCGCGGAGTAGCTCCAGTTCGAATTCTTTCCAGCCCAAAACGGCTTTTTCTACGAGTACCTCGTGGGTGGGAGAAGCATTCAGTCCGCGCTTGAGCGCCTCGTCAAATTCTTCCTCCTTCATGACAAAGCCGCCGCCGGTACCTCCGAGGGTGTATGACGGGCGTATTACCAGGGGGAAACCTATTTTTTGGGCAGCTTCCTTGCCTTCCAGAAATGAGTTGGCAATAAAAGAGGGGGCCACCTTCAGACCGAGCTGGTTTACCAGTTTTTTGAACTCTTCCCGGTTTTCGGTGCGTTCAATGGCAGCAGTATCAACGCCAATCATCCGGCAGTTGTACTGTTCCCAGATGCCCAGCTTCTCACACTCGATGGCCAGATTGAGAGCAGTCTGGCCACCCATAGTGGGCAGTACGGCATCGAAGACTGGCAAATCCGGGTTTTCCTGATGTTCCTGCAGAATTTTTTCGATACTCTCGGGGGTCAGCGGCCTCAGATAAATATAGTCGGCCGTTACCGGATCGGTCATGATCGTGGCCGGATTGGAGTTAATCAGGCCTACTTTGATGCCCTCTTCCCTCAGGGAGCGGCTTGCCTGTGAACCTGAGTAATCGAATTCGCAAGCCTGGCCAATGATGATTGGGCCAGAACCGATAATCAGAATGGTGTTGATAGACTGGTCGCGCACGTGATAAGTAATTTCCAGTTAGAAATAAAAAAAATGCCGGAAACTGGCGTCAGGAACCCAGTTTCCGGCATTTGCCGAATTGAAAGACGATGTTTCGTTTTTTCATTTCGGGGCGCAAAGGTAGGATGCTGTTTCCTAATTCATGCAAAAATAGGATTAAAAAAGTGCAAAACAATTTATTCGGGCCTGAACAGCAAACATACCGGCATGGAAACGTCTGCCCCTTTCGAGTGATACTTCAGTTTGCCACTCCGTTCGTCTCTTTTATAAATTTGTACTGAATCGCTGTCCTGGTTCGCTATCAGCACGAATTTGCCCGATGGATCCAGTGTGAAGTTGCGGGGTGCTTTGCCCAGCGTCGGATAAAAGTCAATCAGTGTCAGTCCTCCGGTTTTCTGGTCAATGCTGTATGCCACGATACTGTTGTGACCACGGTTTGAGGCATAAAGAAATTTTCCGTCGGGTGAAACGTGTATGTCAGCACAGGAATTTTTCTCATTATACCCTTCCGGCAATGTGCTGATGGTCTGCAGCTTCTCCAGTCCACCGTTCTCAAATTTGAGTACGTTAACGGTACAGTTCAGTTCCATAACGGCATAAACAAACCGACCGTTGGGGTGGAATACAAAATGACGGGGTCCGGCTCCGGGCGTGGCTTCAAAGTACAGGGGCTCGGCCGACCACAAACGACCGGTAGCCGGATCCATATTGTAGCCGTAAATACGATCGGTGCCCAGATCAGTGACAAACAGCCCGTCGTTGTTCGGAACGTAACCTACGCAATGTACGTGTGGCCCTTCCTGCCGGTCTTTTATAATACTGCTGCCTTCATGCTGAATGGTTTGCCGGCTCGCGCCCAGCGAGCCATCCGCCTGAACCGGAAATACTGAAAAGTTGCCCGATCCGTAATTTCCTGCAATACATGTCTTCCCGGTTTTGTCCACGGCAAGGTGGCAGGGCCATGATCCGCGCGATGACTGCTTGTTCAGAAATGTAAGTTTCCCGCTTTTGGCGTCGGAACGGTAAGCATTCACCTCGCCATCCGGATTTTCTGCTACCGCATACAAGTACTTTCCGTCGGGAGAAGATGCCAGAAAAGAGGGGTTTTCAATGCCTCCGGTGACATCCGTGCGCGTCATGACTCCGGTTCTGGAATTGAAACGATAAGCATAAATGCCTTCGCTCCCGCGCGATGTATAGGTGCCCACATAGAGGAGTCGCTCCTGTGCAGCAAGAAAAAGTGGCAGTATAAGGGAGAGAATGGAAAACAGCAAATGTTTTTTCATGGAAATCGCCGGTGTGCTTTTGAACGGAAGAAACGGATAACTCGCAAAAATAGTCAGTTGCTTTAGAATTTATGGCTTTTTTAGAAAGAGCATGCATTTTTCAGGTGAAGATCTGATTGAAGTTCTTCGCAGAGTTGCGCAGAGGTGTTTTTCTCTGCGTAACTCTGCGAAGAACTTTGCGAAACTCTGCGGTTAAGCGCACACAAACGCATCTACAGCCGAGCAAAACCCGTGGTGTCAAGCCAGTCCTGCCGACTCATGCCGTGCAGGTGCTGCTGCATCAGCGCGGCATGAGTCGGCAGGACTTCCTGTACCCGTTCTAAAAAAATATAAAAAAAACTCCGGAGGCTGATAGCCCCCGGAGTCAGGAATGAATATTTATTAGGTCAGCTGCGCTTAAGCAAGCTGCACGTTAACTGCATTCACGCCTTTTTTGCCCTTCTGTGTTTCGAATGTAACGGTGTCGCCCTGGCGAATTTCGCTTATGACGCCACTTACGTGGACAAAAATCTCTTCGCCGGTGGAAGAGTCAATGATGAAACCAAAGCCTTTTGTGGTGTTGAAAAATTTTACTGTGCCAGTACGCATGAGAAAAAAAGAAAAAAGTGATGTGGTATATACCAACCACGAAGGTACAACATTATTACCCAACTTTTGGGTTTTAGTTTTTTATTCTCAAAATAAATGTATAATTTGGTTAAATTTGACATCTTGTTAGGAATTTTCAGGGCGTTAATATGGTTCTCGTCATGCCCGCGCTGTATTTTATGTGTAAACCTTTGAAGCTTTTGAACACATTGCGCGGTATATTTGCGAACTTGTTATGGGTACTGTACTGCGTATTTTCCTGTCCCGCGATGCTGCCGACGAGCAGACCGCCCTGGATCTGCAACGCCAGCTGGCACTGGCGTTGCAGCCAGCCTTTGTCGAATTCCGGGAAGGAAATAATATTCCCCCGGAAGAATACAGGAGTCATGCAGCCTCTTTTATCGAATCGGCGAACCTTTTTATAGCGCTGCTTTCCATGAATTTTGAGGACAAGGCCGAAACCCGGTTTGAGTACGACTATGCCATTAAACAGCAGCTGATCCGGCCTGGTCTCCAAATCGCAACGGTTCGCGCGCGTGCCTGCGACACGCCTGCCCGCATGAGATCGTTTCCCGAACTGCTTCCTTTGCCGGAGTCAATTGAAAATCTGAATATTGATCGCAACAGACAATTGCAGCGGGCTGCTGCGGCAGCTGTCCGCATCATCCATTCCGCTCCCGTTTCCAATGTTATTCCGGTCGGAAATATCGAACTGCCTTTCACTGTTGCCGATTTGCGCGAACGACTGCTGGCGCAAACGGACCGGATTAACCATGCGCCGCTGCTGGCGCTGCTGAAAAAACTCATTCAGGACGTTTCCGCCAGAAGACTGTCGCTCGATATCGAAGATGCTTTCAGGCACCTCAGGGAACAAATGCGCCTGTCTCAGGTGTCTGTGCCGGAAGTGGAAAGAGAAGCTGCTCCTCTGCAGTCGGATCTGAGGTATCTTATCGAAAGTCTTTCCGAAGAACAACTGGACCCCGACTGGCGCAGTATTTTCATCAGAGACTACTATCACTTTACCTCCGAAAGCCGCGACGAAAGTAAAGCTCCGCCATTTTTTGTGCCCGGCGACGATATTATTATTCCGGAATCCAATTCCTTCGCAGACGGAAATCAGGCCGGACTCCTGTCGCCAGCTCAGCAGAATGACTTCCGCAGAAATCTGTTGCTGGCCCGGGATGCCCTGGCAGTCAAAAATCCGGCACTGGCTTTCTCCTGCTGCGATCAGGTAAGAAGGCAGATAGATGCCCAGTCTGCCCAGTTATATGAGTACCTTCTGATTACCTGTATCCAGCAGGAAACACCCACCCGGGCTATGGAAACGGCTCTGGAGGGTAACGACCGTATTCTCCAGCATATTCTCCTGTTCGCAAGCCGTCTGCGCGATTATCAGGCAAAAGGCAAATGCCCGTCCTCGACTGCCTGGCATAATCTGGCGATTGCCTCCGAAAGTATCTCGGATGCCGCTCTGCGCCTCTACTATCATTTTCCCAACGATCCGATTCGTCATACGGGTAAACATGCCGAAAATGTACCGGATAACCGCCTGAAACTGCGTATTATCCTCGAAAATACGTTGAAGGTCTGCCGTATTGTTCACCCCTCCGAGGAGCTGATCGAAGCTGCCGTTATCGAATCATGTGGCGGTGGCAAGTATAACTGGCTTCAGAAAGTGTCGGTGGTTGACGGGCACTTTCAGTTCACCCCGATCGGACGTTTTGATCTGCTGGGTGAAATTCAGGAGCTGCTCTATATGCTCGAAAGTATGGAGGCGGAAACAGCCGGAAAGGTAGTCAAGAGCAAGGCTATGCTCCGTGAAGATTTGTTCTACAGCCTGCTGGCCAAAAGACAGGCGCTCAGAAATCAGCTGGAAGAAGATACAAGAAGAAACAGGCCATTTACGGATGTCAGGGAATCAATCATACGGTTTTCCTACGCGTGTCTGTTGGGTGCGCACGTGTTCGGTGATACTGATCCGCTCGGTCGCGGTAACTCGTTTTATCGCCTGGCACTGGAATACCTGCTTCCGGGGCTCCTCAATGCGCCGCCCGAAACAGAAATGGCCACTGTCAGATGGTTTACGCTCAATGATAACGGTGATCTGATTCCTCACCCTGAATGTGCCGGATATGAA
>JBEGNB010000043.1:0-10399 GCA_041182785.1 Bacteroidota bacterium | reverse complement strand
AATGAGGGATAAATTGTTTTTCCGGAGAAGTCGTAGGTTACGGCATCTGCCGGGACAGTCACGTTCGCTCCTGCGGCAACTACTTTTCCATCGCGAATCAGGAGCGTTGCACCCTCGGCTTTGGTCTTGTAGTCGGTAAAAATAGTGGCATTGGTGAAGGCATACAGGCCGGGCCGCTTGTCGGAGGGCGCGGCAATCGGATATGTTTGCTGTGAAAAGCAGGTGTTTGTCAGAACAAACGCGGCAAAAGCGAGTAACAGAACGTTTTTCTTCATGGAAACAAAGGTATCCGGCAAATATCGGATTATTCTGAAATATCAGATAATCTGTTGACAGATACCTATATTTGTACTTCAAACCTCGTCTGTTGCCATGAAACCATTGATACCTGCTGCCCTCCGTCTGCTGTTGCTTTTTCTGCTGTTTTTTGTCACTTTCAGGCTGGAATCAGCTGCCCAGCAGCCTGAGCGGCCCCGTACAGGACTCACGCTGAGCGGCGGCGGTGCCAAAGGAATTGCCCATATAGGTGTGCTGAAGGCCATAGATTCGGCCGGACTGAAGATAGACTATATAACCGGAACGAGTATGGGCAGTGTCATGGGGGCGTTGTACGCTATAGGCTATTCGGGCGATGAAATTGAGCAGATAGTCAGGAAACTGGACTGGAATGAGTTGCTCACCAATCAGGTTACCCTGCGGGCGCTTGCCATGGAGGAGAAAGAAGAGTATGGCAGATATGCCGCTGAACTACCCTTTAAAAATCGCCGTTTTCAGGTGCCGACGGGCGCCCTGGAGTCGCAGGAGCTCTGGCTTCAACTGTCGGAGTTGTTTTTCCCTGCATACAGGACAAGATCTTTTTCTGATTTTGAAATTCCCTTTCGCTGTGTTGCCACTGACCTGGAGACAGCTGCTGCGGTAGTAATTGACAGCGGTGAAATAACCACAGCTATTCGGGCGAGTATTGCTATACCTGGCGTCTTCACGCCCGTGGACCACAAGGGAATGCGGCTGGTTGACGGCGGTATTGTCAGAAATCTGCCGGTTTCAGAGGTCAGGGAGATGGGGGCTGATTATGTTATTGCCTCCAATGTATCGCACGGCTTGAAACCCAACGAAGAACTCAACAACGCCTTGCAGGTGCTGATGCAAATCGCCTTTTTCAAGGACGGAGAAGACAACAAGCGGCAGATCGGGCTCAGCAACTGCTTTGTCAATCAGCCGCTGGAGGGATACTCTTCGGGGAGTTTCGACAAATCGGACGAAATACTTGAGTCGGGAATCAAAACCGGAAACCAGTATTACCCGGTGTTCAAGCATCTGGCGGATTCACTGTCGGCTATTTACGGTTCTGTGGCTTTGCGACCCGCTGTTTCCGTCCGGACCGATTCAGTTTTGCTGGTTTCCTGTCAGGTGGAGGGCCTTTCATCCGTTTCGCTGTCGTCTTTCAAGCATTTTATCCGTTTTCAGGGTGGACGATACTATTCGGCGCAACAACTGTCGGATATGGTGAGGCTGGCTTACGGGACAAGGAACTTCCGCTATATTCGGTACCGGCTGGAACCGGTTGATATTGTCGGCTACCGGATTGTTTTTGAAACAGAGGAAAATCCGGCGATTAACTGCAAGCTGGGTATGCATTACAATACCTTTTCCGGGGTAAGTCTGATTGCCAATGCCACCGCCAGAAACTATTTTCTGCCTGCTTCAAGAACTCTTTTCACGGTGAATATTGGTGAGAACATGCGTGCCCGGGCCGAGCATCTGCAGTATCTCGGCAAAAGGAACAGCCTGATGCTGATTCCCAATATTCAGTATGAGTCATTTCGTATCAACACCTACCAACAATACCGGAAAGACGGACAATTTCGGTCCGACTACTTCAAGTGGGATCTGAAATTTCAGTCTGCCGGCAGCCTGAGGCAGTCCTTCGGAGCCGGGATCCGCCTGGAGACAACCGGTTATTCGTCCCTGATAGAGTCAGATACAGATATCAGAGGTACGGGTTCCAACCTGACGTCCTATCTGTTTTACCAAATGAACACACTGGATAATCCCGTTTATCCGAAAACAGGCGCCCGATTTGATGCCGAACTGGGCTACGTAATTCCCAGGGACTTTGACTATACCCTTTGGGAGGGCGATACCAATGTGAGTTTTTCCACATTCAGCGGACTGAGTCAGCGCAACTATTACCGCATTGTTCTGAACTACGAATACTTTGAGCCGATAAATCCACGATACACTTTTTCCGCGCTCGTGCAGGCGGGTGTCAATTCCGATGCGGATCAGAACATGTACAGCGCCTTTTCCATCGGCGGTCTGAACCGGCTGTACAGGAACCAGATTGTTTTTTCCGGACTGGAGAACAACACGGTGTTTTCACACAGTGTCTTTTCTGCCCAGGCCGGAATACACCGGAAACTTGGCAGCAATTTGTATCTGATACCCAGGGCCAACGTCCTGCTGTGTGATTTCATTGGCAGTTCTACCCGCGAGGTTCGCCGAAAGTTCCTGAGTGGCTATTCCCTGACACTGGCATACAACAGCATACTGGGGCCTGTTGAACTGAGTGCCATGTACAGCGACCAGTCGAAATCGCTGCACACATACGTTACACTCGGATTGTCTTTTTAGAGCGTTTGTTCAGCTTCCTGCTGCGTAATCTTCCAGGTAGGAGAAAAGCGGAGTGAGGTGTCCGTTCTCCGTTATTTTTCCCCGCCTGATGACGGGATTGTCGCCGCCCTGAATGAGTGCGCCGAGCACATTGTCGAGCAGTTGTCGCCCGAAGAAAGCTGAAGCATCGCGCGGCAGCTCGGAGGGCAGGTTGTCAATGGCCATCACATCAATGGAGTCGGGAGTGTAGGGAGCCGTTTCCTGTCCGGTAGTCCGGCTGAAGCCATAAACCGGATCGGCTATTTTGCAGGGCCGGATGGTACACGGAACCGACGAATCGGGCATGATGTCGCAAGTGATATCGCCGATGACGCGGATATGGAAGTCGTCGCGGGAGGTTTCTTCTGCAGTGAAAAACGCGGGACCTTTCTGGTCGTAATATATTCCGTTGATGAAGATATCCGCTTTTCTGTAAAAGGGTGCGAATTTGCTCCGGTATTCGTCGCCGTGCGCGTAGAAATGGGACTTCTCGAAGAGAGAGCCGTCTTTTCTCTCGGCGTAGTCGGCAGCGTGGATCTGCGTGAACACCGCCTCGCTGAAATCCTGCTCCAGAAATTCGGCCGGGCTGACCTGCCTTATGCCCATGTCGAGCAGATTTTTCACTGCTCCTGACGAGACCCGTCCGCCGCCGGTGAGCACAATGCGCAACGGCGGCAGGAGCAGTGTCTGGTATGCTTCGAGCGCTTCGGCGTAGTCGTGGCATTCGTGCAGACGCGGCAGCGTGAAGTCGCCGGTGCGCTGTCCCCACGTCCAGAGGGCGTTGTGTGCGCCTACTACGCCTGCGTAAAAGCCGAAGGCGATAAGACGATCGCCCTTTTCGTCGGTCAGCACCTCGTAATCTATCAGAGAAATACCTTTTTCGAGGACAGCCTGGAGGAGCTTCCGGTTGTAGGGTTGCTTCTTGATAGTGTGGGAGAAAAACAGGTACGTTTTTCCCGGAATGAGCATGTCAACGGGTACTTCCTTTACACCGAGAAGAATATCGCAATCGCCGAGATCTTCCTGCAGCGGGATGCCGAGTGCGGCGTATTGCTCGTCGGTGAAGCATCGCACGGGCGACGGTTGTACGGCGACAGACAGGTTAAAAGAGTCGCGGGCTTCGGCGCATTGTTCGGGTGTGAGGGGTACCCGTTTGTCGGGAGGCACCTTTCCTTCGCGGATTATTCCAATCTTGATCATTACATGGTGGGCTTAAAAATAAAGGGCAGCAAAGGTAGTGCTTCAAATCACCTTTGAGTTTATGAAAAAATAGGGAACTTTGCAGCGAACTGTAAAACTTCGACAATCTGTATATGAAAGAAATGAAAAAATACCTCGACGACAACAGGCAGCGTTTCCTTGACGAACTGCTTGAGCTGCTGCGTATTCCATCGGTAAGTGCCGATCCGAAATATGCTCCCGATGTGCGTCGTACGGCCGAGGCAATCAGCCGCCACCTGACAGCAGTGGGCGTTGACAACGTGGAAATCTGTGAAACGGCGGGTCATCCGATCGTTTACGGTGAAAAAATGGTCAATCCCAAGGCACCGACCGTACTGGTTTACGGGCACTACGACGTGCAGCCTGCCGATCCGCTCGAACTCTGGGACAGTCCGCCCTTCGAGCCGGTAATCAAAAAGACCAAACTGCATCCCGACGGTGCCATCTTTGCACGCGGCTCCTGCGACGACAAGGGACAGGTGTTCATGCACGTAAAGGCGTTCGAGACGATGCTTAAAACCGACAATCTGCCTTGTAACGTCAAGTTCATGATTGAGGGAGAAGAAGAAGTTGGCTCCAAGAACCTGGAAAAATTCTGCCACGAGAACAAGAAAAAGCTCGAGTGCGACGTGGTGCTGATATCGGATACCAGCATCATTGACAACGAAACACCCAGTCTGACCGTGGGGCTCCGTGGTTTGTGCTACATGGAAGTAGAGGTTACCGGTCCGAACAAGGATCTCCACTCTGGCGTATATGGCGGAGCCGTAGCCAATCCGGTGAATGTACTTTGCACCATGATTGCCTCCCTGCACGACGAGAAGCGCCGTGTGACGGTAAAGGGCTTCTACGACGATGTTGAGAAAGTGAGTGCCAAAGAGCGCAAGATGATGAATGCGGCACCCTACGACGAGAAGCAGTACATGAAAGACCTGAATGTTTCGGAGCTGATGGGTGAAAAAGGCTATACCACCGTGGAGCGCACCGGTATCCGTCCGACCCTCGATGTGAACGGCATCTGGGGTGGATACATTGGCGAGGGTGCCAAGACGGTACTTCCGTCAAAGGCTTATGCCAAGATATCCATGCGTCTGGTACCCAACCAGGATCCGGCCAAAATCGAAAAACTCTTCCAGAAGCATTTTGAGGGAATAGCGCCCAAATCGGTGAAGGTGAAGGTAAACGCCCATCACGGAGGCTACCCTGTGGTGGTACCCACCAACTCCGTGGAGTACAAGGCTGCCGAAAAGGCGATGGAGCAGGCATTCGGCAAGAAACCGCTCCCCCAGCGCGGCGGCGGCAGCATACCCATTGTGGCTATGTTCGACCAGGTGCTGAAGGCCAAATCGGTACTCATGGGCTTCGGTCTCGACTCCGACGACATCCACTCGCCGAACGAGCACTACGGACTGTTCAACTACTACAAAGGCATTGAAACCATTCCGTATTTTTACAAGTACTATGCGGAGATGAAGAAGTAGGGCTTTGAAGGGTACGGGGTGAGGGGTTTGATTTTCGGGTGAGAGTCCGGGGATCAAACCCTTTGCTTTTTTATCTGGTCCAGGGCTGGCAGTTATCGGGATTTACGACGGAGTACGAAGCGTCGGGGTACGTTTTTGACCAGCCGATCGGGGCTTTGGGGTGTTTGTTTTCGCTCCATTTGAACTCGAAGGCGTGTAGTTGTCCGCCGCGCTCCTCTACCCAGTCAATTTCCTGCTGGTCGTACGTTCGCCAGAAAAAGTTATTGACAATCATTCCTGAGTATTGCTGGAACTTGATTCGTTCGCTGATGATATAATTCTCCCATAGTTGACCGACGTCATTTCTGAGTTCCACCGGGTTCAGGTTGGCGACCAGGATATTTCTTATTCCGTTGTCGAAGAAGTACCATTTGCTGCTTTTGCTGATTTCTTTCCGGAGGTTCCTGCTGAATCCGCCCACCTTGTGTATAATGAAAACCTTTGACAAGAGGTCCAGATACTGGCTGACAGTATTTTCGCTCATTCCCAACTGACGGCCTATCTCGGTAGTGGAAATCTCGCTTCCTGTCTGAAATGCAATCAGGCGAAGCAGGGAGAGAATCTTGTCTGAAAGATAAGCTAAATGGCGCATTGTATTGCGGTAATTAACGTTAATTGGCGCAGTACATTGCGCCAATTAACGTTTTTGCGCTGGAATGAGTGCCGGGTTGAGCGGTGTGTTCCCTGCAATACCGTTGAGGGAATCCATTTTTTAAAGTGTAGAACCCCGAAGTGCGGTGAGAGATTCCTCCTGCCGTCGGAATGACTGGCGTTTTGCGCGTAAAAAAAAGATGGGGTTTGTGTGTCATTTCGACGCAGGAGAAATCTCGTTTGCCATTGCCCGGATAACCTGGTTTTTTTAACCGCAACGTTCCGCAGAGAAGCTCAAGGAATCTTTCTCTGCGTACCTCTGCGGTTAAAAAAACGGGTTCAAACAGGAAAAAAGTGTTTGGGATACACCCGTGGTGGCAAGGCGGGCCTGCCAACCTTTTTTTGAAAAAAACATTAAAAAACGGCGTGATATTTGCACCTTTGCAGAAATCCCCGATATCCGTATCTTATCTCGTTAATTTTCCACTATTTATACCGGAAATATCCCTTGTTCCCCGGTATTTAAATTCTCGGCTATCTATGCAAACGATAAAAATTTTTTTGGCTTCCTCTTCCGAGTTATCTGAAGAACGCAAAGGTTTTAGTGAGGAAGTAAGAAAGGAAAATGAGTTGCCCGGACGTAAGGAGAAAATGGATATTGTGAAGTGGGAAACCTTTTTCGATGCTATTACTCGTGAGGGCAAGCAGGAAGAGTACAACGAGGCCTTGCGAGGGTGTGATTATGCGGTCTTTATGTTTTACCGGAAACTGGGACAATATACCAGAGAGGAATTCGATACTGCGCTGGCTCAATTCAAATCAAAGGGGAGTCCGCTGATTTACACGTATTTCAAGGGTACGCGGGAGGCGCTGAAGGAAGCTGCCGAGGAAAACCCCGAAGAAGCCGCCGAATTGCTCGAGTTTCGTGCCAGCATGCTGGAGGGTGAGCTGAAACACTATTGCACTTCCTTCAACAGTGTGGCCGAACTCAGTCTGCATTTTTTCCAACAACTGAGAAAAACGGGGCCGTTGAGGCCGGTTTATATTTTCAACGGAAAACTTGTGCATTTGCTCATGACGTCGGTACGACCCTGTTCCGCCGCAGCCGACAAGCTGCTCTCCCGGCTGGAGGGTATTCCCGATTGGGAACAAACAAATGCTTATGTGAGCAAGGCCGGAGAATTTCTGTCCTACAGTTTCGCTGGCGTGCTGGGTATTCAGCTGAGCAAACTCATGGCTATCGGACTGGAAGAGGATTCTTCAAAAAAAGAGGAAAAATACATAGCAAAATGCTGTGAAATAGCTTCTTACGCAGCATCTATCCTGATTTTTTCGCTTGTTTCCAGGCTCTGGGACGAACAACGGCAGAGCAAGCGCGATTTTTCACTGGCGGAACACAAAGCCCTCGATGATTTTTTCAACGGTCTGCTGGAGATGACACTGGACAAAAAACTGGAGTTGCTGCGGGTACTGGACGGTATTTTTGAGAATCCTGCGTACAACCTGCATGCGCCCCTGCCCGAATGGAGCAGTTTCAGGTCGTCGCTGCAGGCAGGCACCACCTTTCAGGAGGCCTGCAGGGTACTCACCGAACTTCAAAAAAGCAAGTTGTTCAAACACGCTGATTGCGAGCGCGCCGAGACAAGCCTCGCCGGATTTATGGAGCCTCTTGCCTTCTTCGTTCAGTATAACATGGCGTCTATCCGCAGGATTGGATACTGGCAACCCCGCAATTCCCGGGCCGAGTACCTGCACCGGTTTACGTCACTGGGGCTGGACAGCAAAGCACAGAAAGATACCGAAAAGGCCAACCTCTCGAGTACAACGGTACAAACCGATGCCGTTTTACTCTACAGAGGCCCGGAATATAACGATCATATCAGTCTTTCTCCGTTTATTATTGATTACAACGCCCTTACCTTCGAGCATGGTGCCAAAATTTGTTTTTTCCAGTCAAGGGAACTGCTTGATGATTCGGCCGTATATTATGTGTTCCACGAAGATAAAAGTATCGTCAGGCTCGAACCGAAGGAGGGCTTGCAGAAGACCAGCGAAGTGATGCTCGATGAAAAAAAGCAGGCTGAAATCAAAATACAAATAACGCTGGATTTGCTGAACGAGGCCCGGTCATGTCTGCTGAACCCTTGAGGAAATAACCTCCACCACTGAAACAACTGTTGCCAATCAATTCGAAAACCGGCTCACCCATGACAAGTCGCTACCCTTTCAAATTTCTGGATTCATATACGCGGGAGGATCACGACTTCTTTTTCGGCCGTGAAAAAGAAGTGAATGAACTCTACGATATGGTTTTTCAGGCCGACCTGCTGCTCCTGTACGGAGCATCCGGCACGGGCAAAAGCAGTCTGATACAGTGCGGTCTGGCGGGAAAGTTCCAGAGCCACGACTGGCTGGCGCTCAATATACGACGCGGGAGCAACATCAATGACTCGCTGGAAAAAGCGCTGTTGAACGCTGCCGGCAACACAGATACCGACCTGCCCGACTGGCTCCAGGATGACCCGACCGATGATGGTCAGGTACTTGCGGATACAGTGCCGCCCACACCGCTGTCTTTGCGCCTGCGATCCATCTATCTCCGGCATTTCAAGCCGCTGTATCTTGTTTTTGACCAGTTTGAAGAACTGTACACGCTGGGCAACAAGAACGAGGAAAAAATATTCATCAATACCATACGGGAGCTGCTTCGGGTAGATCAGCCGGTAAAAATCATTCTGAGTATCCGGGAGGAATACCTCGGCCACCTGTACGAATTTGAGCGACAGGTGCCCGAGCTGCTGCGAAAAAAGCTGCGCATTGAGCCCATGTACAGCGAACAGGTAACAGAAGTAATCACGAAGACGGGCGCCCACGCCGGCAGTAATGTCAGGCTCGAGAAGGGAGAGGAAGAGGCTATTGCCAACAGAATTTTTGAAATAATACACGGAGAAAATAACAGCGGCCTGCACATATCCCTGCCATATCTGCAGGTGCTGCTGGATAAATATTACCTGCAAACCACGGGCGACCAGAGCCGGCTCACAGAGGCTACACTCACTCTGGCCGGTTTGAACAAGCTGGGCGAAATGGGCGATGTTTTGCGCGATTTTCTCGATGAGCAGGTGCAGTTTACAGCTCGGAAACTCGGATACGAAACCGAGGTAATCTGGAAACTGCTCTCGCCGTTTGTTACCCTCGATGGCACCAAAGAGCCGCTTCTGCAGTCGGAACTGAACCTGATTGCACCCATTGACACCACCACCGCCATGCGCAGCGTACTCGATGTGCTGGTGGAGCGGCGTGTACTCCGTTATTCGGAGCAAAACGGACGTTATGAAATAGCGCACGACACGCTGGCCCAGCAACTGCACGCACGCCGAAGCGATGACGAGATTGCCAAACTCGAAATACAGCGCCTCGTAAAAACAACAGTTTCCCTGAGTGAGGATAAGCGCGAATATTTTTCCGAAAAGTACCTGAGCCTGATTGATGTTTACAGGAAAGAACTTCAACTGTCGGATGAGGAAGAGAAATGGGTGGAAAAAAGTCGGGAAAGAATACGGAATGAAGCCCGGGAGCTCCTGAGGGCTGCCGAGGAGCAGACGAGGAAGGAAGCGCTGTTGAGGCAGGAGGCGGAAAAAGAAAAAGAAAAGGCACAGGCAGCTCAAATAGAAGCGGAAGAACAGCGGGAAAAATCGGACGCATCGCGCCGCCGTGCGACGCTGTTTGCGCGGGGAGCGGGATTGCTGGCAGTGCTGGCTGTTTTGCTGGCGGTATATGCTTATAATCAGCAGCGTGAAGCGATACTGGCGCAGCAGAAGGCTGATAGCAGCGCCCGTTTGGCGGCGGAACAGCGGGATATAGCCGACAGCAATGCTAAACAAGCTCTGGAGCAGCGCCGACTCGCGGAAGAAAAAACAGAAGAGGCCAGGGCGAACCTTGAACGGGCACAAGCAGAGGAATCGCGCGCGCTGGCTGCGCTGAAGCAGGTGGAGAAGGAGAAGAACGCGACGGAGGAGCAGCGTCGTCGGGCGGAGGATAATTATGCGGAGGCCCGGAAGGCGACGGAATCGGCTCGGGCTGCGAAGGAGGAAGCGGAGCGGAATCTGGCGTCCTTGAAGTTGTCAAATGAGGCAATTGTACGAAGTTTGTTAAAGAACGCCCGGGAGAATATGCACGACCGCCGTTATCAGGAGTCTTTTGAGAAGATCAAGTCTGCGTGGAGTTTAGGGATTTTGAAGGGAGAAATAGAGGAAGCATGTCTTAATAATATAGACAGTTTGTTGAACAAAGATGGATACGGTGGCATGGCGATATCGCTATTGTCGTTATCAGACAGCCTTATGAGTGAAGGAGGAATTGAAGAGGGATACATACGGATATCGAGAAACCATATATTGAACATGCGTCATGAC
>JBEGNB010000042.1:0-3933 GCA_041182785.1 Bacteroidota bacterium | reverse complement strand
GAGTTGTACAGGGCGTCCTTTTACCACTACCGGGCCACTTCCTTTTTCCTGAACCAGCAATTTCAGTCCGGAAGGAAGCGTCCTGATTTTGTCATTGAGCAATCCGGCGTTGTATTCGCGGATTTTATTTTCTACATCCGTTTTCAGGCGGGCAGCCCGTTGAGCGAAGGCCTGATCGGCTTTGGCTTTGTCGGCCGAAGTAATGATCTGAGCCATGGCAATTTCAAAACGAAGCTCTTTGGTGTTTTCGGCACCCTTGGGGAGATAGCTGCGCATGTTATCGTCAACTGGCTGATAGATTGTGGCACTGTCGCCAACTGCCATCAGCAGGGACGCATCCATGATAGGAGGAAAATGCTGTAATTCTGCTTCGGGAGCAGGTATGTCATACTTGTAGGTGCCTCCCAGGTTTTTCCTGGAGCTGCTCAGTAAGGAATCACCGGCATAGATATTCACATAAGCCTTGATAGTTTCACCTCTTTGAGCTTTTGGGCCACCGGTATTGATGTGGTGAAAGAAGCGGTAGCCATGCTCCGTTGTGATTCCGGAGGTTTGAGCGCTTGCGACAGCACAGCAGCAGGAAATCAAAAACAGGTAGATGAATTTCATGATATGAATCCTTGTTGAACAGGAACGCGGAGATACCCGTGAGTATCCCCGCGTTCCTGAAATGAACAGTCTGAAGATTACTCTTCCATGCTCAGGTAGAACACCAGATCCGTCTTGGCGGGGATTGGACCAGCGCCCTGTTCGCCATAACCAAGCTGGTAAGGAATGAACAGAACAGCTTTTCCGCCGCGGTTCAGCAGTTTCATGCCCTCGTTGAAACCTTCAACGAGAGAACCCACTGTAAACGGAATGGCATTGCCGCGATCGTAGGAGTTATCGAACATATCGCCGGTTGTTTTGAGTACACCGTAATAGTGCGTGGGAACCTTGTCGCCGTCCTTGATGGGTGCACCAGCGCCTTTTTCAATAATTACATACTCCAGACCGGAAGCCGTTTTTTCCAGCTTTGCACCCAGCTTTTTGGATTTGTAGTCTGCAAGCGTTGTTTTTACCAGTTCTGCCACTTCAACGCCTTTGGCCTTTTGAGCCTCGATTTTCTGCTGCTGTTCAGCCTGGCGGGCGGCAATTTTCTCGGCAGTAAGTACGTCAACGACTTTTACTTCAAAACGAACGTTTTTCACATCGCCGAAATCATTTTTGATACTGCGGGCCATAATGCTGTCAACCGGCTGCAGAACAGTTGCGCTGTCGCCGTTAGCCAGATAAAGGAGCGCGTCAAAAACAGCAGGAACGCGGTTTTTCATCATGCTGGAATCGGGCATGGTGAATTCGCGCGGGCCGCCGTTATCGCGGACAGTTGACTGCACGAGAGAGTCATTCAGCCAGGTGTTTACATTGATAAGGACAGTCTGACCGTAAGTGATCTTGGGTCCTGTGTTTTTGGTGTGGTTGATAACCGTGTTACCGTTGGCGGTTTTGAATTCTCCGCCGTTCTGGCATGCGGTGTAACTCAGCGAAAAGGCCATGATGGCCATTACAAACAGATTGCGCATCTCTTTTTGATAATGAAAGTTGAAAGTTACTGGACTGTTGGAAGATAACTGCATGATGGATTTCAGGATATTCTTCTTTTGTCAGAAGTACCTAACGCTAAAAGGCGTTAATCTGGTCTTTGTATTGAGGCAAAATGGATTTGAATTTTTCAATGGTTTCCCGCAGGCTGCTGTGGGAAAAAGCTCCCGAGGCATTTTTATGGCCACCACCGTTGAAGTGTTTTTTACAGATCTCCTGAACGTCCAGGTCTCCCTTTGATCTGAGGCTCAGTTTAACTACGGTGGGCTGGTTGTGTATGAAAGCGGCAAGGCGTACATCCCGGATACTGAGCAGGTAGTTTACAATTCCTTCTGTGTCGCCCCGCTGAATACCAAAAACCTCGTAATCTCTTTTGGTGAGCCAGATGAGGCCGGTTCTGTACTCGGGCCAGTATTCCATCCGGTTGGCGAGACAGTGACCCAGCAGGCGCAGGTGGCGCTCTTCGTTGGAGTTGAAAATCATGTCCTGAACCCCAGTGTCATCGAGTCCCCTTTCGATCAGATCGGCGGTTATACGGAAAATCTGCGGGTTGGTGGCGTGCCGGAAAGAACCGGTGTCGGTTACGATGCCCGTATAAATACATTTTCCGACTACGGGACTTATCCGGACCCGGTCGCCCATGGCGTCAATGAAGCGGTAGATCAGTTCACAGGTACTGCTCGCATCCGGCTCCGAGAACATAAAATCGGCAACCGGGTCGGGGTAGAGGTGGTGATCAATCATGACGCGCTGGCCCGGCAGATCGCGAACGAAATCGCCCATTTTGTCAATACGGCCCAGCGAGTTGAAATCCAGAAAGAAGAAAAGATTTTTCTGGGTGAGGATGTTTTTGCACTCGTCGGTGTGGATATCCCAAATCATGACATCGGCTGCGCCGGGTAATACTTCGAACTCCTTCGGATACTCTGACGGGAAGATAACGTGCACAGTGTGCCCGTAGGATTCCAGATAGAACCTCATGGCCAGTGCGCTGCCTATGGCATCTCCGTCCGGATTCCGGTGAGAGAAAATGGCGACATTCTGAGGTACCCGGATTAATTGCCGGAGTGCTGATGGTATTTCCATGTTAAATCGTTGCAAAAGTACGTTGTTTCAATAGAATTAATGTGGTTGCAAGAGATTATTTTCAAACAGTACTTGTTTTAAACGACTTTTAAAATAAAATCTTGTTTTACCTTTGCGCGTTCTTTTAAAAAAACACATTTCCACATCCGCTATGGCAGGTAACCGCACATTTACGATGATCAAGCCCGACGCAGTACGCGCAGGCAACATTGGCAATATTCTTCAGCAAATCAACGAGGCGGGTTTCCGTATCGTTGCCATGAAGCTGACCAAACTGAGCCTCGAGAAGGCCGGTGAATTCTACGAAGTTCACAAAGAGCGTCCTTTCTACGGCGAACTTTGCGAATTCATGAGCAGTGGCCCGATTGTGGCTGCAATCCTCGAGAAAGACAATGCAGTGGAAGATTTCCGCAAACTGATTGGCGCTACCAATCCGGCTAACGCTGAACCGGGCACTATCCGTGCCAAATACGCAACCAGCGTTGGTGAAAATGCGGTTCATGGTTCCGACAGCGATGAGAATGCCGCTATTGAGGGTGCATTCCACTTCGGTGGCGTTGAAATGTTCTGATCAGGACTATCCCGTTAATGGCGCGGAGCAGCAGGTTGAACTATCACTGCGGCTCCGCGTTTTTTATTTACCATGGCTCCTAAATGGCTCATTGTTGTGGGTGGCGCAACGGCCACCGGAAAAACGGCGCTTGCCATCGAACTGGCGAAAGCGTACGGTACCGCCGTCGTGTCTGCCGACAGTCGCCAGGTGTTTACCGAACTTGATATCGGAGCAGCGAAAGCAACTTCTGAAGAGCTGGCCATGGTGCCGCACTTTCTGATTAACCACTTGTCGGTAAGCCAGGATTACAGTGTGGGCGACTATGAACGCGATGCACTGGCCTGCCTGAATGCTATTTTCAGGGAAAAAGACATTGCCATCCTCGCGGGAGGGTCGGGACTCTACATCAAAGCTGTATGCGACGGACTTGATTCGTTCCCGGAGGTGTCGGATGAGGTAAGGCAACAGGTCGAATCCGGCGAGCAAATCGGCGGCCTTGCCTGGCTTCAGTACCAACTGCAGGAGGTCGATCCGGGGTATTACGAAACCGTTGACCGAAACAATCCTGCCCGCCTTCGCAGGGCACTGGAGGTTTGTCTGCAAACCGGCAAGCCATATTCATCCTTTCGTACGGGCGCGCGCGCCGAAAGGCCGTTCAAAACATTGTATATTTTGCTGGATATGCCCAGGGAGCAGCTGTATCGGCGTATTAA
>JBEGNB010000041.1:0-8328 GCA_041182785.1 Bacteroidota bacterium | reverse complement strand
CCATTGCGGTTGGCGTCATGGAATATGCGTGCAAGCCAGGGAGCCACCGGAAGTCGCGGGAAAAGAAATGATTCTTTGGGCGTCGTTGCCACGAAAATTCGCTCTTCTTCTGTATTCGGACCATTCACCAGCTGGAGTACGTATTGCTCACCCGGGATGAGGCGATCAACCTGGAGTGTCAGTGAAGATAGCTGCTTTTCACCGGGTATGTTAATCTGCCTGCGGAGGGTATCGGTATTTTTACTGCCCCAAAGATCGGTGACAGCCCCCGGTAACAACTCGAGTTTATAGCTGGTCGCCAGTTGCCAGCCAACATTCAGCCGGATTTGTCGCGGATGAATACTGTCGGTATCCAGCGAGTAACTTCGCACGCGGACAGAGTCGGTTCCGAATATCCATAGCGATGTATCGGTAGCAGCTACCGGAGAATTGAATAGCAGAGAAAGCGGTTTCCCCGGTGTATGCTGAATTGTTTTGACGAAAGATGTTGCCTGAGGCGGTTTTGGGTCGGAACGAGAAGCATCTCCGTCCAGATAAACATTATGTCGCAACAGAAAATTCTCCTTCGAGAGAGCTTTTACTCTCACCGTATCAGCATTGACAAAGAGATTCCAGGTGGTGTCGGCCGGCGAATCATACCATACAAGGACAGAATCAACAGTTTTTTCTTGAATAACTGTCAGTCCGGGCAATTTTTCAGTCTGTACGCGGGCTGAATCGGCAGAGCCACTGAATTTCAGCCTGACTACCCCATACGTATCCGTGTTTTTTTCGGCAAGCCTGTATTTGGGCTGATTTTTGAAAAGGTTCAGCGTGACAACGCTTTGTATTGAATCGTGTACACTGAGCAGGGTATCAAGAAAAGCTGTTTTTTCATTTTCTCCATCCCAGCGGAGATTTTGGTCTGTATCCTCGATGGCAGCCACCTTGAAGCGGCCGGCTTTCACGTTCCTGATTTCAAACCTGCCAGACTTGTCGGTACGGGAGAAATAATAGGGTCTCGATTTGCGCACCACACTGTCAGCCGTGATATCGTACAGCATGACGGATATATTTTCCACCGGATCTCCTGTGAGCGCGTCCGCCACTTTTCCACTTACCCTGAGACTGTCTATCAGATCACCGGTGGAAAAAACGAAGCGAAGGTCTTTCACCGGGTTTCCCTCGTGCAAATCCTTTACCGATGTGCCAAAGTTAATGGTATAGGTGGCACTGTCCCGCAGTTGTTCCGACGGATCAAAAGTCAGCGTGACCGTCTTGCCCCTCAGAACAACCTCGGGGCGTTTGGCCAGCGGGGGAGAAACAACAATCTGGCTGGCAGCATCCGAGAGGGTTACCCATTCATCGAAACGGAGCTCGATTTTTGAGGGCCGGAATCGGGTGGAATAGTTTCTGGTACTGTACAGCGTATCCACAGAGGGAGGCACTGTGTCTTTTGGGCCACCCGTGGGAGCGCCCTGCCGTGCGCAGGAAACCACTGCCAGCGCAAGCAGCCATACCGGGAATAAGTTACTGAAGTTCATATTTGGAGAGGCTAAGGTAAATCATGATGACTGATTCATGTGAAATACAGGTGTTAATTGGCATATTTTCGCAATAATTAGCCTGTTTTTTTGGTTATCAGGTGCATTTTAAAGAAATTTACGACCATGAAAGAAGATATCCAACAACTGGCAAAGGGACTGCTTCAGGAGGTGACCGACTGGCGACGGCATCTTCATGCGCACCCGGAGCTGTCCTTTCAGGAAGAGGAAACAGCGCGCTTTATTGCCGGGCAGTTACAGTCAATGGGCGTCGAATTCAGGCCGGGTATTGCAGGGAACGGCATTGCGGTCCTGATAAAAGGGCGTAATCCGAAGAAAAGAACCGTGGCCTTGCGTGCCGATATGGATGCGCTGCCCATACAAGAGGCCAACAAGACCCCCTGGGCATCCAGAAATCCGGGAATCATGCACGCATGCGGACACGATGTTCATACAGCATCGCTGCTGGGTGCAGTAAAGATACTCCACAGTTTGCGCCACCGTTTCGAGGGAACTGTCAAGTGCATCTTTCAGCCCGGTGAAGAATTGCTGCCCGGTGGTGCCAGTCTGATGATTCAGGAGGGGGTACTGGAAAAGCCCAGGCCTGCCAGTATTTTCGGACAGCACGTTCACCCGCCCCTACGCGCGGGCGTGGTGGGTTTCCGCCCCGGGATGTATATGGCTTCCACCGATGAAATATACGTCACCATCAAAGGACGAGGCGGGCACGGTGCCATGCCCGATCAGTGTGTTGACCCGGTTATGATTACAGCACAGCTGCTTGTGACGCTGCAGCAGATTGTCAGTCGGTATGCCGACCCTGCTTTGCCAGCAGTATTATCGTTTGGGAAAATCAATACGATTGGCGGAGCTACGAATATCATACCCGGAGAAGTACAATTACAGGGCACTTTCCGTACGATGAATGAGAAATGGCGTATGGAAGCACACAAGCGCATGAAAAAAATTGCCGAGTCACTGGCCAAAAGTATGGGCGGTGCCTGCGAATTCAACATTGTGAAGGGTTATCCGGTATTGTATAACGATGAAGCCCTCACTTCGCGGGCGAGGCTGTGGGCGGAAGAGTACCTGGGCAAAGAAAATGTGGTTGATCTTCCGCTGCGCATGACGGGCGAAGATTTCGCCTATTATGCACAGGTAATGCCCGCCTGTTTTTACCGGCTTGGAGTAGGTAACCCCGAACGGGGAATCACCTCTCCCGTACATACCGACACTTTTGACATTGACGAGGCGGCACTGGAAACGGGTATGGGACTCATGGCCTGGCTGGCCCTGCAGGAACTTGGCGTGTAATAAAAAACAGCGAGGCTTCCAGAATCACCCGGGAAGCCTCGCTGCTGAATATTGTACAACTGTTATAATCAGAAATTCGGGCAGTAAACACCGCGGCGCTCAGGTCCGCAGATTTTATACACCAGCGAAAATTCGAAGGCACCGTTGCCGTTCGTAGCAGGATTCAGGCTGGATGTATTGATATCGTAGCTGAAGCCGATAGTGAATTGCTCGTAATCGAAGCGCGTGCTGGCAATAACAGCATCCAGCAGTTTGCCATCGCTGAGGCGGTTAGCCATACGAGCCCAAAGACCGAACTGGAATGCCTGATTGGAGCGGCGGCTGTTACCGAGCAGGAACTTGAAGGAGTTACCCACGTTCACCTGCCAGGACGGGCCCTGGAAGAAAGTAACAACACCCGGGCTGAGACCAAACTTCTGGGCAACCATGAACTCACCACCAGCGTGGAAAGTAAACTTGCTGTAAAGCGGAATACTGATGCGGTCGCCAGTCTGATCATCACGATCGAAGGACTGGTTTGCGCGGTTCAGGTGATTGAAAGCACCACCAAAGTAGAAGTTGGCATCAGGGCTGAGTACGCTGAACCAAAGGGCACCGGCCGACAGATCCATGAAGATAAAACTCGGATCGTCAATGAGTTCCTGTGGTTTGGTTTCGTCGTACTGGCCATTTCCGTTGTTCTGGCTTGGCCAGCGGAGATTGCCCACGTTGATACTGCGATTGCTCACACCGAGGTCTGCACCCAGAACGAGGTAGTGTGCCTTCTTGCGGTATCCACCCATTTTCTTGGCATAAGAGCCGGAAGCACGCAACTGGGTTGTAGCAAATTCGGAAGAACCTGCCTTGTCGCCCCAAAGTGTTCCGCCTACACCGAAATAGTCATAGCGTCCTACAGGAATCTTCTGGTCGTAGCTGGCAGAATATGTATTGTAGGCGTTGTTTTTCAGGATGGATGCCCACTGGTTGCGGTAGTTGGCCACCAGACGGTGATTACAGTTCATCACGCCAGTCATCGCCGGATTGAGGTTCAGCGGACTTTGGTAAAACTGCGAGAAGTGTATGTCCTGAGCCTGGATACCCGAAGCCGCCAGCGTCACAAAACACAGCAGAAGGAGGTGTAGAGTAGTTTTTTTCATAAGCATAAGCGAACTCTTGTAGTTTGAGTTGAACAGTACGCGACTGGGTTGAACTGTCAGTTTGATTTTGACTTGAGGGGCGAAGGTAAGTTTTTCCGGATACCTTGGCACCTCTTATCAAAAAATTTAACGTAATAATGTGAAAGTTTGCTTTTAACGGTGAAACCCGCACTTCTATTTTGTCAATTTTGTTAAGGCGTAAGATAAATACGAAAGGCCATCTTTATATTACTAAAAAACGCCATTCATCTTTTGAACTTTCTTTCAAACACCCTGACATTTCCCCGGTCATCGGTCACGGAGAGCGATAAAAGGTGTTCTCCGGGGCCTGTTGTGCCGTCAAATACGTGGGTCAGACGCGCCCTTTTCTTGTCATATTCAAATAAAACCCATTCGCCATCAATTGTTCCGCGGTAGCGCATGCCGTTTGCAGTGCCGGTTACAGCGAAATTGTCATTGATCCGGAATGCCATAGTTGATTTTTTCCGCATGTCTGGTCCGAAAACTACGGGCGTAATGGTTGGGGCGATTGTATCAGCCATCACACAGAAGCTTCCGAAGTGGCGTACCCTGGTGGAAAGGACATTTCCGTTCCATTCTCCACCGCAGTTGTCGGGGCGGCCTTCTCCTACGTTGGCTATTACAGCTTTATCGCGAAACTTGTCGGGTACATCCTGCGTACGGATGCTCACATCAAAATATTTGTGTACCGGAGTCAGGTTATCGTGAAGGCGGTGTACCGATGAATAAGCGCCCGGTATAGGTGGTTTCGTCTCAAACTGCAGTCCGAGCTGCTCATAAAGTGCTCCGTATGGTATAAATGCAGAAAAATCGCCCACATCAATCTGCGTATCGGAGTTGTACGGCACATCAAACTGATAAGGAGGGCTCACAATAGTTTCCATGGCATCGGCATCGCGCAACACCCAGAATACCAGCGTATTGGAATTGCCGAGTGCATCAGCAATCTTTATTCTTATTTGTACGGGTTTGTCCTTGTACAGTTTGATGGCACCCATGGAGGGCGTGACAGTATAGTTGCTGAGTTCATTTCCTGGCAATACGAAGCAGCGGTGAAACCAGGCGCCATATCTTTTTCGGGCTGAGTAATCAATATGGGCATTCAGATACCGTGTTTCATCAAAGTCGAATGTTTCGGCAGTCCATTCGAAAGCCAATTGGTCATCGGCCCACATCGTTACAGAATAAACGCCATTGTCGTTCCTTCTTCCATTAGTCCGGTCGTAGGCTTTCACACCAAACCCCACGCGCCATGCGCCGATCCTGACCGTATCGTCTGCCAGTCCGATATGACCGGTTTTGTCCTTCATCAGCGGGAATGGTTTACTGGAAAG
The DNA here is from genome assembly GCA_041182785.1 of Bacteroidota bacterium. Lineage (GTDB taxonomy): Bacteria > Bacteroidota > Bacteroidia > Chitinophagales > Saprospiraceae > M3007. The sequence goes on along the minus strand of JBEGNB010000041.1, from coordinate 3,000 downwards.
CACCTCCCTCTTTTCATTCAGGACATAAATTTTCATGTCGCGGAATTCGGGAGCTATATTGTCGGTGACAGGAATACCCAGCAGAAGAGGATTGATACTTCTGCCCTGAGGGTCGCGGACTTCAAAGTGCAGGTGAGAGCCGGCGGAGCTCCCTGTGTTGCCCATTTTGCCTATTTCTTGTCCTTTCCTGACCGGAAACTTTGACACAGGAGGATTCAGTTCTATTTCAAAACTCTCTCTCCTGTACTGGTTTTCGCGCACAAATGCCTGAATTTCAGGAGCGAATTTGTCGAGGTGGGCATAAACGGTGGTATATCCATTGGGGTGTTTTATGTAAAGTACATTTCCGTATCCGTTACAACTGACCTTGACAAGGTCAACGTATCCATCGGCAGAAGCGAGAATGGGAGCTCCCGTCACGCCATCAATATCCACACCGGCATGGAAGTGGTCGGGGCGAAGTTCGCCGCAGGTACCTGTCAGGTTCACAGCGCCTGGCACCGGCTGACCGAAATAGTCTTTGGGATGTACAACCGGATCTGAATCCTGAATAAACTGCAGGCCCGGGTTATTCTTTCCGGTCAGTAATAGCCAGCAGACGGGTAACATGCCGGATACAAATATAGTAAACCTCCAAAAATGATTCATACTGGCAAATTTAGGTAAAAGCCTGTATAAATGACAACTGTAATGACTCCTTCTTTGGTTAAAGGCTTGTTATCATAAAAAAAAGTCCCGAATCATCTTTCAGCAGACAATTCGGGACGGGGTGCGCGACTATGAAATATGGCGCAGAAGTGTGTTACAGTTTGGACTTGACTTCATTTACGACATAGGATTCGACCACATCGCCAGCCTTGATATCGTTGAAGTTTTTGATTGTAAGACCGCACTCGAGACCAGCTTTAACCTCTTTGGCATCCTCTTTGAAACGCTTGAGCGATGCAAGTTCGGCATGCTGGCTTGGGTTGGCGGGATAAACCACAATACCGTTTCGGATGACCCTGACGTAGTGGTTCCTGCTGATTTTGCCTTCCAGTACCTGACAACCTGCCACGGTTCCCACCTTGGAGATTTTATAGACCTCACGGATCTCGACCTGACCCATGATTTCTTCCTCCTTGACGGGCTCGAGCATGCCCTCCATAGCGGATTTGATTTCCTCGATGGCTTCGTAGATGATGGAGTAGAGCTTGATTTCCACTCCTTCTTTTTCTGCGAGTTTACGGGCGGTGAGCGATGGACGCACCTGGAAGCCAACGATGATGGCATCGGATGCCGATGCGAGCATGACGTCGCTGTCCACGATTTGGCCAACAGCCTTGTGAATAACGCTGACCTGAATTTTCTCCATGGAGAGTTTGATCAGCGAGTCGCTGAGTGCCTCCACTGAGCCGTCCACGTCACCTTTAACGATAATCTTGAGTTCCTTGAAGTTGCCGAGAGCCAGACGGCGTCCGATTTCTTCGAGGGAGATACGTTTGGTGGCTCGTGTGGCCTGTTCGCGGATAATCTGGGCGCGTTTGCTGGCGATTTCCTTGGCTTCGCTTTCAGAATTGGCCACCTTGATTTTTTCACCGGCCTGCGGGGCTCCCGGCAGACCAAGAATAACAACGGGCTGGGCCGGACCGGCGCTCTGCACCTTTTTGCCGCGCTCGTTGAATAGAGCCTTGACACGACCGGAGAATTCACCGGCGATCATGGGATCGCCTACACGAATAGTTCCGTTTTCGATAAGCACCTTGGACACATAGCCGAGGCCTTTTTCGAGCGATGCTTCGAGGAGCGTACCTACTGCGCGTCGTTTCGGGTTGGCTTTCAGTTCCAGAATTTCGGCTTCGAGAAGTACCTTTTCGAGCAGTTTGTCAATATTGGTACCCTTTTTGGCCGATATATCCTGACTTTGATATTTACCGCCCCATTCTTCCACGAGGAAGTTCATCTGGGCGAGTTCGTTTTTGATACGTTCCGGATCAGCGCCGGGTTTATCAATCTTGTTGATAGCGAACACAATAGGTACACCTGCTGCCTGTGCGTGGCTGATAGCCTCGCGGGTTTGCGGCATAATACTGTCATCGGCAGCGATCACAATGATAGCGATATCGGTTACCTTGGCACCACGTGCACGCATGGCCGTGAAGGCTTCGTGACCGGGCGTATCGAGGAAAGTAATTTTTCCGGTACCTTCGCCGACACCCACTTCATAAGCGCCAATGTGCTGTGTGATACCCCCTGCTTCGCCCTGGGCTACATTTGCGGAGCGTATATGGTCGAGCAGCGATGTTTTACCGTGGTCAACGTGACCCATAACGGTAACAATAGGCTGGCGGGGGAGCAAATCTTTTGGATCATCAATTTCCTCCTCTTCGACTTCCACCTGTTCTTCGGCGGTGATGAATTTGACTTCGAACCCGAATTCGTTGGCTACCAGTTCGATGATTTCGGCATCGAGACGCTGGTTAATAGACACGAAGATACCGAGCGACATACAGGCCTTGATGACATCTGCGGGCCTTACATCTATGAGAGATGCGAGGTCAGACACCGAGATAAACTCGGCCACCTGCAGTACCTTTTCATTTTCTGCGCGCTGTTGTTCAGCCATTTCTGCCCGTTCGCGCATCTCTTCGCGCTTGTCGCGGCGTACACGCTGTCGCTTGCGATTGGCGCCGGCACCAATACGCGCCATTGTCTGGCGGATCTGGTTTTCGATATCCTTTTGAGATACCTCTTTGGACACCTCGGTACGGCCTCTTCCTTTCTTGTCGCCCTGATTTCCGGCAATTGTCTGCTGAATGGATTCGGCAGTGATAGGCTGCTGCACCTTCCTGCGTTTGCGCTTCTGGCGTTCATCGGACGATGAGCTGTTACCGGGCTGGTTACCGCCGCCTTGTGGGCGTTGACCGGCGGAACGGTTATCCTGATTGCCACCGCCCTGCTGGTTACCCCTGTTGCCCTGATTCTGATTTCCACCCCGACCATCGCGGCGTCCCTGATTAC
>JBEGNB010000040.1:0-4788 GCA_041182785.1 Bacteroidota bacterium | reverse complement strand
CTCTCCCAGGCATTGTAGTTGGCATTGATTTCTGCCACAGTGGCTACGCGTGGTGTCACCTGAACACCACTGGCTACCAGTGTTGCATTGGAAAGCGGCACGTTATTTACCTGGAGCAGTTTGTTGTACTCCGACAGTTCCTGATCAGAAATAACCACTTCAATCTGGTCGCCCAGGTTGAACGCATGCGTGGCAGAGAATCGCACCACAATACCGCCGGTTGCATCCTGCACATACACGTTGCGGTTATTCAGATTATTGCCTGCTCTGTCAGAAATCGCCACACCCTTGATTTTGGTATTACCCGGGGCACAGGCTGTGGAACCCGGATAAGCAGCCTTTACCTGGCTGATTGGTGCCAGTACTTCATTGCCCGAAACACCGCCGCAGCGGGCGCCGGTCATGTCCACGTCGGTCAGGTCGCGGATGTAGAGCTGATACGTATTTCCGTAAACGCTCAGTACACCGGTGATGTTACCCTTGCCGGATGGTGTTTTCTGAATGGCGAAGTCTGAATATCCACTGGTTCTTACCAGCACCTCCTGACCGCAGCAATTGGCCAGATAGCGGTTTACACTGGAGCCGGAGGGTGCATCTGCCCAGGTCTGGGCGGTATCTGCCGGAGTAAATTGTACTCCCTCCAGCCGGATCAGGGTACTTACCAAATTCTGGTTGAAATCGCCCGGCTCCACAAGTCTTGGCTCGGGTGCTGCGCCGAGGAATCCACGGGTAATATTGGTGCGCTCCTGATTTTCGGTGATACCAATATCGCTGGGAACCCCGTTTTCATACAGGACGCCGCCTACCAGCTGGATGAGTCCGTTGTAGTCGGTGAGCACAAGCCCTTTGCAGTTGATATAAATCTTGCGGCCAATCGGATAGCGGTTGTACAGAAAACCATTGCTGAATTTGACCTCTACCCCGCCGGTTGAATCCTGAATGACGATTGTCTTGTAGTAGTTGCCTGTGCGGTCATCCATAACAACCGTGCCTCCGATTACCAGATCCTGGTTGATCAGATCGAATGCTCCGTCCACCTCGTGCAGCGACTTGAGCTGGGCGATCGTGGCATTGGTGGGAATGTCTTTGCCGTCACCACCAACCGGAGGCTGGTCGAATTCTGTTTTTACACATGAATTCAGGGTGAACACGAGCATTAATACAGCAAGGAGGCTGTTTTGTAAGTTTAGTTTATTGTTGAAAAACATAGTGATGATGTTTTTGACGTTTGTCAATATCTGATTGATTCTGGTTTGGAGCGTTCCAGACACGCTCTTATTTGCGGACACTGAAGGAAATGAAGTAGTTCAGTCCCGGCGCGTATTGCACCTCTGATATGTAGAGACGTGCGTCATCCGGCTCACGGCCAAAGGCGTTTCTGTATGCCTCTCTGCCCGATACAATGACGTTTTTGTTGTCGAGAATATTGTTGATTCCCACATTCAGATAGAGGAAAACATCTCCGATTTTCCAGGATTTTCCGGCAAAAAGATCAACGGTGTAGGCCGCAGGTGCCTTTTCCTGCTCAACGATAGTATTCCATATTTCCGAGCCGGGTTCCAGTGCCAGTACGGCTTCTGCACGTCGGCGAAGCGGATCATAGGCGAACCAGAAGTCATCGCGCCAGTTGAATGTAAGCGTGGCAAACCAGAACCGGCGGCCCTCGTACTTGACGTTGAAGGTAGCCGCTGTCTGTGGCGTGCGCGGCACGAGAAAGTTATCCTGATACAAGGTCACATTTTCAAACGACACATAATCCTTGTTGTCGGGTGTGTAAGTCATTGTCGGGCGATTGGTATAGCGGTAGTAGCCCAGATTGGCTGCACCGCTCAGCACCCATTGCGGAACCGGCTTGTATTCAAAGGCCGCCTCGATACCGGAATGTGTCCTGTTGATACCGCTCATTACCAGTGTGGCAAATTCTCCTACCGTCGGCGAGAAATACAAACGCGCCTCAAACTCGTTATCGAAGTTGGTTAAATAGCCCGTCAGGCGCGCACGCACGAGTGGAGAGCGGAGCAGATAACCGCCTTCGACACTGTTTATTCCGTAAACATCCGTATTGGGAGCAACGGTATTGCGCTGTCGGGGGGAAATATACACGTCACGGAACAGTGGCGCCTTGGTTCCGGTGAAACCATTGGCATACAGGTAATTGCGACCATTCAGCTTGTAGGTGGCTCCACCTTTCAGTCCGTAAGTATAGAATGAATTGACCTGTGAGTCGCCGTAGGAGTCATTGGGATATCGGGGATTGAGCATATTGCCCGTACGCCAGAAGGTATTGTTACCCACTTCTGCTGCACCGAACAGCGACAGTTTTCTCAGGTTTGTTTGTGCCTGCACCCAGATACTTCCGTTGCGGATATTCTCGTCGTAATCGTAGCCGAACACATCACCTTCGTAAATCACATTTCTCGGGTTATTGGCGTCGTTGTCTTCAAGCAGGGGTTGTCCGGGATAATCCTGGGAAGAAAAGCGATTGATATCCAGCCAGTAATCGGCACCAAGCAGGTCATCGAGCACCTGAAAGTTTTGCCCCTTGTACCAGCGGTAGTTAACTCCCGACTGCAGCGAAGAGCGACTGTTCAGCTGCTGATTCAGCACGATGTTGAATCCCAGCTCTTTACTGTCGGCGCGCTGGTCGGCCACGATATACTGGGCCCGGTTACCTGTAACAGTATTGCCGGCAATTCCCTCTGCATTTTCCACCGTGAACCGGTTTCGGCTGTTCTCGTCGTAAAACTGCGTCCAGTTGATCTGCCGAAGTGCTTCATCATTTCTGAGCGCATCGGCCCACTGTGCCGAGAGCGTGGAGTCCAGAATGGCCGAAGGCAACCTTCTGTTGTAATCGGGAGCAGGGTTTGATGCTTCAAACCAGTCGAGTCGGGTATCCCCCCTTTTACCTGCCTGTCCGTAAACCGAGGCAGTCACGGATGTACCGGCCATGGGCGCCCAGTCGTACCGAAGCATACCAATTGGCTGATTGGAATGTCCGATGTTGGCGTTTCGTTTCTCTCCGTTCTGGTATCCCCAGCTCGGATTGTAGCGGTGTGTTCCGGCGAGCTCAAACATCTCGCCGAAAGAATCGCTCACTTTGCCACGTATGGATGGCGCTCCCAGAAAAGTCAGGTTCAGCGCGTGTTTACGGTTAATTTTTTTGTCAACGGACAAGAAATAGGAGTACCCGTCGAAGAATGTTCCATCAAAGTAGCCTTCCTGCGCCCAGCGGCGACTTCCTGAAAAACTGACAGCCCAGCCTCCCGGCATCAGTCCGGTGCTGGCAGTCAGCATCATGCGGTTGGTATAGGTCCTGTTGCTGATAGCATAACTTGCCCTGATCTGTTTGCGCTGATTGCTTGCGCGCGTATCTATGCGCGTAGCCCCTCCAATCTCGGAAAAAGTAAATTCGGAAGGATTGAGACCTACCGTACTTTCCCTGTTGCGAAGTACATCATTCAGACCGCCAATTTCGCCAAATACCGCGAAACCTGTTTCCGGGTCGTTGATATTTACCCCGTTCAGAAACAGTGGGAAGTGTTCAGAATCGTACCCTCTTTCGCGAAAACGGAAAATTCCCCAGCCGAATCCTGTTACCTGCTGAAAAATATCCCTGTTGGCGTTGAGCAGGTTGGCCACGTCGCCAGAGCCCTCAGTTTCCGTATCTGCCTCCTCCAGGGTCACAGTGGGCAGATCGTTGATGTTGATGATGCTGGCGGCCGGATCGCGCTGCAGTGTAATCTCCTGACTGTTCGCTCCTGCCTTTACGCTCCACCTGATCTCTTTGGGAAAGTAACCGGAATGGGTTACGAGTACAGACTGGTTTCCGACCGGAACTCCTTCAAGACGAAACTCTCCCTTGGCGTCGGTGGCTGTGAACTTGCCCGTACCACTCACCACAACAGCAGCATCGGCAAGTGGCGTGTCATTGTCTGCATCGCGTACGGATCCACTGATAACGCCCGTTTGTGCATAACCGGAAACAGCCAGCAGGATAGTTAATAATGTGGTTGTTAATCTGAAAATCATTCGGATAGGTTGAATTGAAATAGAAGCAGGCCACCGTATCACGAAAATACAGAGACCTCAAAAAAGTGGTCAAAGGTAGTGAAAGGGTTTATACTGTACAGGTATAATTAACGTGTCCGGACAATTCGACAAGTCGAAGTGCCCGGACACGTATCAAACCAGACTAATAACTGCTTATTTCGCCTGTATCATCTTCCTCGTTGCCGTATGAACTCCGGCGGTGAGTGTGTAGTACAACACTCCGTTTGTATTCAGCAGGGCGCGATCAACCACCACGTTATTGTAACCTTTGGCAAAGTCACCCTTTTGTGTGAATACCATACGACCCGTTTCATCGTAAACCGTCAGTGTTGCCGTACTTGCTTCTGGCAGGTTGAATCCAATCACTGTCTTGTTCACAAACGGGTTTGGCTGGTTCTGGTACAGTTCGAAGCCTACGCCAGCGATAGTGTTACCGTTGAAGCGCAGTGCTACGTCCATACGACCGTCTGTCAGGCTGTAACCTTCAGCCTTCGTGATACGGCTGGATACGCCAACCATCTCGCTCAGCTTGCCAGCTTTCTCAGCCTTGAACGTTACTGTGAACGTCTCGGAACCGTCAACTGACACCGTCAGAGCGTCAGCGAAGATACCAAAGTTGTTCTCGTTTACTACGTCAGACTTCACGATACCTGCCACAGACAGGCCGTTCAGGTTCAGTGTCATCTGGTAGCCCTGTGACTTGTCAGATGCTTTGAATGTTACGTCGAATACTTCGCC
>JBEGNB010000039.1:0-6223 GCA_041182785.1 Bacteroidota bacterium | reverse complement strand
ACAGGATGGTATTCAGAAACATCTTCGTTGAAAACAGAAAAAATGTGCAGGCCAACCAACCTGTTCTGGTAGCTGCCAATCACCCTACCGCATTCCTCGACCCTATTTTGCTCAGCATGGTCACCGATGGCCCGGTGTATAATGTCTCCAGAGCCGACTACTTTGCCAAACCATTCAATTCCTTCATGCTCCGGGGCTTTCAAATAGCTCCTATCTTCAGAAGCAGCGAGGGCTTCAGCAGCCGCGACCGCAATGACGGCACATTCGACTATATCATCAATAAACTGAAGGATTACGTTACCTTCTGTATTTTTGTGGAAGGCAAAACGCACCACGAGAAACAGGTACTCCCCCTCAAAAAAGGTATTGCCCGTATTGTATTCAGCGCTTTTCAGGATAAATCGCTCGAAAATTTGCAGATAGTACCTGTAGGATTCAATTACAGCGATGGTTTGGCACTCAGATCGGAAGTCAAGGTGATAATGGGTACCCCGATATTTATCAAAGACTACTGGGAGGAATACCAGCAAAACCCGAACCAGGCCATACTACGGCTGATGAATGCCATCAAGGAGCAGTTGATGCGAAATATCATTCATGTGGCAGACCTCACCGACGAACCCATGGTGGATCGCCTGCTGACTATGCTCAGGAATGATCATCCGAAGCATGCCGTTCCGGTTATTCAGTTTAACGCAGGTACCTACTACAAGGAGAAAGAACTGGTTGACAGAATCAATTCAATGCCTGCCGACGAAAAGGACGCACTTAACGAGCGTTCAAAGGAATACTTCAGTGTACTGAAAAAAGCCGGACTTGACGACGAAACCCTGGTTCAGCCCGGGCAAGGCAGCTGGAAGTGGGTTCTCCTGTTCGTAGCAGGACTGCTCCCTGCCATATTTGGCGGGGCGCTGAGCTGGCCGGGACGCTCCATTGCCCAGCGTATTGTAAAGGCCCGAATGAAGAAAAAAGAGTTCAGAACCAGCGTCTGGATGGCTGTGACCGCCGTGCTTAATATGTTTATATACGTCGGAACCCTCATCACAGGGCTAGTAAAGGGAAATGCGACACTGATTGCGCTGGCCCTGATTCTGCCCATTGTATTCTGGTTTTACTGGTATTACACAGACAGGTTGCGCAACTGGTGGTCGGCACGCAAAGCGCTCTCCCACCCCGACCGGGACAAGCTGCTGTCGCTCAGAAAATCAGTCCTCGGGCACAAGCACTAAAAAACCGGGGTCAAAAGGCTCGAATTGCTCCATCAGAGAGGCAACAAACCCGTCGCCGTACTTCAGCAGGTACGGAATGAAGTTCTCTGTGCGTTCCTGCAGGCCGTTGTTGGGAAACAACTTTTGCTTTAACGACCTGATCTGGTTGACAGTCGTTTCGTGCTTTTGCTTTTCGGAGCGCACCAGACGGCCCTCCCAGTGTTCCAAAGCTGAAACAGCCTTCACCTCTTCGGCCCTGACAGCCTTTTCAAGCGTTGGATCAATCACCAAAGCCTTGGCTGCCAGTGTGTTGTATATCTGGCGCAAATTGGTGATTTCATCCCGCAGACTCACCTCCCCTGATGCGTGATTCAGAATAAACTCCCTGATAAGAGCCTCCGTGTCGCCAAAAAAAGTAGCCGCTGTGAAACCGGCCTTCTCTATTTTCCGGACAACATCCTGCTCGAGCCACATCACAGAGTGACGCCGCACCAGTACAGGAAAATGAACACCAGACAGTTCGAAGAAGGCACGACGCTCGAGCCAGTATGCCAGTTCGCCGCCGCCACCTACATAAGCCAGGTTAGGGAGAATCAATTCCTGAAACAGAGGCCTGAGCACGACATTCGGGCTGAAGTGTTCAGGATGCGCCTCGAGCTCCGACAATATCTCGTTTTCTGTGAAAGAAAAACCGGTGTTGAGTACCTTGTACAGATTTTCTTCCCGGACAATACGCTCCCTGAAACCGTCGCGCATGTAAAACAGATTGATTTCGCGAGGAGCAGCCTGCGCCCTGAAACCGGCATGGCCCAGTTCACTGATAGTGTCACCAACCACTCTGTACGCCGTTTGTCGGGTTAAATCATCCTTCATATATGGAACAAACTGCCGTTTCAGGATAACATCGCTGGTATTAAGAACCACCAGACCATAGACGCCAAACACATCGTGCAGCAGCGCCTGCGTTGCTTCGGCGAAAGTTTTACCGCCGGTACAAGCCGAATAAATACGTTTGAAAACGGATTCGGCAGCATCGCTCTCCCCCAGAAGAGACCGGAGCTCCTCCATAACAGGTTGAAGCGTATCGGCACCGATACTGCCCACCGGCCCCCGTTGTCCCGGTTCCCACAAGAGTTTTCTGTTAAACAACTGAACGTGATTCAGTTCTTCCAGATCGTGATCTTCACTCCCCAGCACAAACACAGGAACCACCCTGCTGCCATGCGTATTGGTATCAGTGATTTTCCGTGCCAGTTTTATGGCAGAAACTGCTTTGTAAATAAAGTACAGGGGGCCCAAAAACAGACACGGCTGGTGTGCTGTCGTAACGGTAAACGTGTTGGACTCCCGCAAGGAACGGATATGATCTGAAACAGCCGGTATATGTGGTAGCCTGGCGTATTGAGTCTCCAGCACATCAGCCAGCGCTGTTCGCTGTGTGGGAAAGGAAGACCGGGCCTCGATTACCTCATTAAAAACGCTCAGTTGCTGTTCATAAACATAGAAAGGACGCAGAAGCGGGTCGCCTGTTGCATAGGCAATATCAGACTTGGCCAGTTGAGGCACCTCGGTCCAGGGTACAAGTGTTTTCTTCATAACGAATCGGATAAACATGAATAGAGGCTAATATGTTTGGAATAAACTCTCCGGAACATGAAAATGCGCTACTTTAGCCCCGAAAACAGCGACAAGCGTGAATAAAAAAATAGTCATTGTGAGCCCGGCGCACCCGCTGCGGGGCGGCATAGCAGCTTCAACAGAGCGACTGGCTTTTGAGCTACAAAAAAAGGGGATTTCCGTCGTTATCTACTCATACTCGCTGCAGTATCCCGGATTTTTATTTCCCGGAAAAACACAGTTCACCAGTGATCCGGCTCCGTTGGGAGCCAACGGGAAGCCACTGAAAATTGTCACGTGCATCAACTCGGTAAATCCGCTCAGCTGGATATTGACAGGACTCAGGATTGCATCGGAGCAACCGGATCAGGTTATAGTGCGATTCTGGCTACCATTTATGGGTCCAGCCCTGGGCACATTACTGCGCATCGCGCGGTGGCGCACACGCACACGCGTGACCGGGCTTGTTGACAATATAATACCCCACGAAAAAAGACCGGGCGACCGGCTGTTTGCCCGGTACTTCACAGGAGCCTGCGACGACTTTCTGGTGATGTCAAAATCTGTGGGAGAAGAAATCAGGTTGTTTTCGAACAAGCCGGTAGTATTTTCTCCGCACCCGTTGTACGACAACTACGGAGCACTGCAGAACAGGGATAACGCTCGAAAAACACTGGGTATTCCTCAGGAAGCACGGGTAGCGCTTTTCTTCGGATTCATACGCCAGTACAAAGGATTTGATCTATTTCTCAGGGCACTGGCGCATACACCACATATACATGCGCTCGTAGCCGGAGAGTGTTATGAAGACTGGGCACCATACCAGCAAATCATAGACGATAACGATATGTCCGACAGAGTACATACAGTGACCAATTTCATACCGTCTGAACAGGTTGGCCTTTACTTTTCTGCAGCGGATATCGTGGTACAACCCTATCGGTCGGCCACCCAAAGCGGTATTTCACAGATAGCTTACCATTTCGGGCTACCGATGATTGTAAGCAACGTGGGTGGACTACCCGAAATAGTGGCGGATAAAGTATCAGGATACGTGGTTACCCCGGATGCTGCGGCCGTTGCGGATGCCCTGAACGATTTTTTTAAAAATAATCGAAGTGAAGAAATGCGAATCGGCGTGCAGCGGGAAAAACAGCGCTTCACCTGGGATAAAATGGCTGATGCATTAATCAGAAAACCAGCCTGAAAGAACATTTTTAATAACCCGAAAAAAAATTCAAAAAAAAACCGAAACAGTTTTGTGGAACAGAAAATGTGTTTACCTTTGTACTGTACAAATGAGGTACACGTCGCAAGGCAAATAGCTCAACGCCACTTTGATGTGTATTCCAGGAACCCTTCGGGTTCGTAAGCGGCGCAATGCTGTTTATTTTCAGCTCTCTCTATCTGCACATTCAGTACGATCTTTCAGTAAAGCTTTCCAGTTGCATTCAGGATCTTCCTGCTTGCAGTTTTTGTTTTTAGCTCAACTAAACTGCAATCAGACATTCGTCGGGCGTATGCTCCGGCGCTACCTCAACATGCCACTCAAAAAACTCATACTATGAGAAAACTGAGCATTGCTTTACTGATTGCCATTCTTTCCCCGACATGTTTTCGCATGCCGCTGGTTTTGCCTGGCGATGACATTCTGCCATTCCCGAACGACGGGATTAACATGGAATTCGGGATTTCACCCGATGTAAGGCTGTGCCACACCAGGTACGGAGCAGACAATTACACTCATACGTTGACAGACTTGCCTGAAAAGTCAGGCAGGTTGGAAAGTTGATCACCCTTAGCACCATTAAACCAGGGCTTCTGTCTTCGGAAAATTCAGTTGCTACAAGCCCGAGAACCAAACGCGAAGTCCCTTGCCAGTGAAAACACCCCCTACCCTGATTACCGTCCTCGTCATAAAGTTGTCGGGGGGAACCCGAAGGATGAAGCCTGTCAAGCCGCGGCAGGCTTCACGTCGGGATTCAGCGTATCAGTTGAATACCTGTGTGTGCAAGAAATTGATGGTATCTTTAGCGTTCTCCGTTTCCGCAAACAGTTCAACGACCGTTTTGCTGTTGCCATAATTGATTGCAGCATCGTACTGCTTTTTCATCTCTGCCAGCCTTTCTCCATGGTTTTTACGGCCCATCTGAAAGTAAAATTCCTGTTCTTCGAGATGATCAAGCTGGTACTGCAGTACAATTATTGACCTGATTTGGCCACAGAGTCCTCCGGAAGAGGATGTTTCGCTGATAAGTGAAGCAAACTTGTTGAAAGAAATTACAGACATACCCATGCATTTTTGACGTTAAAAGTCCGTATCGCTTTGCCACCGTGGCCGGGCGAAGGCTCGGTTGGCGCCCAATTCGGGCTCTTGATACTAAGCAAACGTACATAAATCCCTGCAGGCAAGCAAATTTTTCACACCGGATTCAAAATATCACTCACCGGCGCACCGGAAATCTACTGCAGACCGGAGTTCAGTCAGCCATGCGTTTACCGTTTTTTTTCTTTTTTGCACAAAAACAAACTTTTTCCAACCACTTAATCAAAAATTTGTAACTTCGCCTCTTAAATGGTAACACACACCAAAAAAAAACCGTAGGATTGCACCTGCATTTATAATCGCCCGGCACTTATGCGGATACAATTCAGCCTTTCCTGCCAGAAAGGAACAATCATTCCGATCAATTATCAGTCTGAAATTTCAGGCTGGATATTCGCCGTATTGAGCAATGCGAGCGCCGAGTTGTCCATGTGGGTTCAGCAGCAGGGTTTCGACCTGGCTTCCAGGAGTTACAAGTTGTTTACATTCAGCCCGCTGGCCATTTATCCCTATGAGATGGATCAGGTGCGTCAGGAGTTCAAGTTGCTGGGTAATCAGGTCAAAGTTGGTGTTTCCTTTTATATTAGTCCGGCATTTGAGCAGCAGCTCGTCAATCTTTTCCGTCAAACCCCCTTGCAATTGGGTTCACTGGATGGTCAGCCCGCGTTTTTTGAAGTTAAACACTGGCAGGTACTCCAACGCCCTGTTTTTAAGGAAACCATGCAATTCAAGGCTGCGTCGCCCATCTCTGTTACCAGCATTGAAGACGTAAAAGCGGGTTCGCCGTATACACTTCCCGACAATCCGGAATACGATATCAGTTTCTTCCACCATCTGGTGCGCCGTTTCAAGGCTGCCAGGCAGTACAGGTCACTGGCCCAGTTGAAATTACTCGACCCCGCGTTCCCCATGCATTACAGATTGCTCGGGCAGGCCAAGTCAAGGCTGATACATTTAAAGTCAAATCCTGAAGGTATTTCCCAACTGCGCGGCTTTTCCTATGAGTTCGAGGTCAGCCTTCCCATTCACCTGATGGAATTCTGTTATTACACAGGTTTCGGAGAGTTCACAC
>JBEGNB010000038.1:0-8113 GCA_041182785.1 Bacteroidota bacterium | reverse complement strand
TTTTTAACAATTTCACGTTCCGAACGGCATCTCCTTACATGGATATGCCCGCCGGTGATACCATTAATATAGGTATTGCGCCCAAAACCAGTACGTCTGTCTCCGATGCAGTCGCCACTTTCCCGGTCGTATTTGACTCGGGCAAGACGTATATCATTATGATTGCCGGCGTAATTGGGGCTACAGGACCTACCGCCATCAATCTGTTTATCAAAGACAATGCGCACGAAGCCGGTCCGGCTAACGGGGTGGATGTAACTGTGTTTCACGGTGCTCCCGATTTCCCGGCTGTGGATGTGGATGCCCTTTGGGTAACCAATAATCTGGTGTCAAATCTTTCCTTCGGCAGATATACCGAATACGTCACGCTGCCACCTGATCTGTATGATCTCGCTGTTCAATCGGCTGGCACCAACAATACCGGCGTGACACTGCGCGCCGATCTGAGCAGTATGGCCGGTGGTGCGATCACGGTTTTCGCTTCCGGATATTATCTCGCTTCGCCGTCACTGGGTGTGTTTGTCGCATTCGCTGATGGAACGGTGGTCAAGCTGCTCATTACGCCGATGGCCAGGGTACAGGTTATTCATAATGCCCCCGAATCGCCGGTAGATATCTATATTGACAGCCTGCGCCTGGCCGACAATTTCGCCTTTCGGAGGGCAACAGCATTCCTGGATGTGCCCGCCGAAAGAGATCTCAGGTTCAGTATTGCCGGCCCCGGAAGCACAGGACCGTCTTCTGCCACGGTGGCCAGTTTCCCGCTTAATTTGCAAACCGGAAAGCGCTATGTTATGATGGTTGCCGGAATTGCCGGTGCTACTGGTCCGTCGGCACTTGATTTGTTTGTTAAAACTGACGCCCGCGAGACCGGCAGTGCCAGCGGACTGGATATGATGGTGTTTCACGGTGTCCCCGATGCGCCTGCTGTTGACGTAGATGCCGTTTTTGAAACAGATAATGTGATTTCCGGACTTTCGTTCGGAGCGTTCACCGGCTATCTGAATCTGCCGGCAGCCAAATACGATCTCGCACTGCAACCTGCCGGTACCAATTTGACAGCTGCCTCCTTCAGGGCCGACCTGAGCACCCTGTCAGGAAAGGTTGCCACGGTTTTTGCCTCGGGATTCTTGAACCAGTCTCCCGGACTGGCGCTGCTGGCCGCCTTCCCCGACGGTACAGTGACGGAGTTCGGCAGAACACCCAATGCCAGATTTCAGCTTGTACATAACTCTCCGGCACCCGTTCTTGATGTTTACGTCGGTAATACGCGCCTGCTCGATGGTTTTTCGTTCCGCACAGCAACACCTTTTGCGGATATTCCTGCCGACAGGAATCTGACAGTCAAGTTCGCCGCAGACACCAGCAGTTCATCGTCCAGTGCCTTCACCAGTTTTCCTGTCAATTTCAATACTGGAGAAACGTATGTGATTGTTGCATCGGGTATCGTAGGGGCTCCCGGCCCCAAGGCTTTTAAACTGTTTCAGAAATCAGGCGCGCGCGAGTTGTCCTCGGTACCTGGCAACGTGGACGCTCAGTTCTTCCACGGCTCCACCGATGCGCCCGAGGTGGATATAAGACTGCCGGGAGGTGCTGTACTGTTCGATAATATTCAGTACGGCGAGTTTTCCGGATATCAGGCCGCTCCCGCAGCTGATTACAAATACTACCTGACACCGTTCAATAACAATAATAATATTCTGGGAGCCTATATTGCCGAATGGTCGCAGCATCCGGGCGAAGCAGTAACCGTGTTCGCTTCCGGCTACTACAGCGGTGTGTCGCCGGCATTCGCTCTGTGGGCTGCTTTCGGATCGGGTGTCACAGTGCCGTTGCCACCAGTCGCAGTTCCAACCAGCGAGCCTGCTGCGCCGGAAGGGATCAGTGTGTGGCCCAATCCGGCAACAGAGATGGTTTCTGTCAAAATGTATATAAAGGAGAGTGAAGAACTGACCTACCGGATAGTTGATGCCAGCGGCAAAACATTGCAGGCGGGTAGTTTCGGACAAGTCAATGCCGGGGCTTTCAGTGAAACACTCAGCGTGAGTAGCCTGATTCCGGGGATTTATTGTCTGCAGGTATCATCCGGAACCGGAACTCTTGTACAAAAGCTGGTGATACAGCGATAGAGTGTATCTGAAAAACATATGCACCTGAATGAACAAGCGTTATTGACGGACGGGGCTGTTTCTACCACGGTACATACAGTGAAAACTTCAGCAGGGATAAGAAAAGCCGGTCTTCAAGTGCCCTGGCTGAGCCCTGACTTGAAACTTCTTTTGAATATGATTCTGTGCAACATCTGCGCGAAGAATCTGCGTAACATCTGCGCGAAATACTCCCCTGTGCGTCCCAAAAAAGACGAGTCATCCCGCGAGTGACTCACAGGATGACTCATATTATACGAAAAAAGAGAAATCTGCAGTTAATTACTGAGACTGAAGCGGAATATCGGCAGGTGTAGTGGCACCACCACCTACGGAAAGAACTGCTGCTACACAAAGCAGCATGAGCAGACCCGCGAGTACCCAGGTAGCTTTTTCGATAAAATCAGTGGAGCGCGCTGCGCCGAAAAGTTGCTGAGCCTGGCCGCCAAAGTTCGGATCGAGACCTCCACCCTTGGAGTTTTGCATCAGAACAACCAGTACGAGCAGAACGCTCACGATGGCGATGAGAACGGTTATGGTAGATAACATCGTGAATTTACTTTTTTAGTTTGTCAATTTCGGCCGCAAAGTAAGCGCTTTTTTCGGGAAAAGTCAAAATTAACCTTTCATACATGTGAATTGCTTTTTCCCGGTACCCCTGACGGGCAAACAAGCGCGCCAGTGTTTCCGATATCACATCCTTGTTTTCAGAAACACTCCGCTCAGCCAGTACCTGTGCAATCCCGGTACCCTGTGGAATATTTTTTGATTTATTGCTATTCGTAATATCCTCTTTTTCAATTATTTCATTGTCCTCATCATCGAAAGAAACAACCTTTTTTTCTTCGCCTGATACTGCTGTTTCAACTTTTTTCTGAACACTCAGCAGCGGAACATTAAATGAATTGTACCAGGCCTCGTAGGTTTGATAGGCCGGTACAGCCGATGATGTATGCTGTGTAATTTTCTGATATTCACCGGGTGAGACGGGCGTGTTCTGATTATTATGCTGATTCATGATTTCTGCTTCCTGCACTTCGGGTTTAACGGGCGTTCGCTCTGCGGCCATTTCAAGCCGTGCTGTTTGAGACGGTTGTACCGGTGACGTGTTCTCCAGTTTTCTTTTCAGGGTTTCCACGGGCTTCAGCTCAAGCACCTCCTCCTGTACCCACACAGCCTGCGGGGTAATCATCTGGGGGGCAACCAGCCGGAATAATTGTGACCGGTCAAGGCTGTAAACGGCCGCAGTAGTAATGTTTTTCTCGGTATCCGGGTGATTGGTCTGCCTTGAACGAATAGCCAGAAAGTACCAGAGATTGTGTGTATAGGGATATGCGAGGGCAAGGGTCTTCAACTCCTCGTAACTGATGGTGCGCAGCAGCTCCGGATCCTCAATAAGCCTGGAAAAGCGTTCCTGTGTCATGCTCTGATTTACCAGTCGTTGAATGCTTCGTTGAATACGTCCTCCAGCAACTGATCCAGAATGGTCTTTATCAGCTGATCCTGGACCGTCAGAAGGTCTTCTGTATTGGAAAATTCGGCAAAGTGGCTCTTGGTCCGCTCGCTTTTCCAGCTTTTACTCTCGTTTTTGTTATTCACGTACCTGACCGAGACGGTAACTTTCAGCTGGTTCAGTGCTACTACTTCTCCCGGCTTTGGTGCCACGGGAGTAACGGTGAAACCTGTTACTCTGCCCGAAAACTCCACATCGGGGTTGTTATTCAACAACTGAAGTCTGGTTTCAGCCCTGATTTTGTCTTTCAGGCGTTCGGTAAAGTCGAGTGCCAGCGTGGGCGGTGCATTGGGTGCCGAGGTTTCGAATGTCTGCACAAAATAGGTGTTAATATCCGGGTCAATGGATATTCCCTTGAAGGTATAGCAGCCGGATGACAGCAACGCCAGTATGAATATGAGTATTCGAGAGCTCATGACACAAAGGTAATGCCCCGGATGAAATAATGGTTATGAATATACTGCCCTGAAAAACTGATCCAGTTTTTGCGGATCCAGTTTTCCGCCGGTTCGAACTCCGCTGCACAAATCGAGCCCGAACGGCTGTACGGTTTCTATGGCCTCGCGCGCGTTGCCCGCGTGCAACCCGCCTGCAAGAAATACCGGTACCGGCGAATTGTCCACAATCCGGCGGCTCAGCGCCCAGTTGTGTACTCTGCCGGTGCCTCCCAGTTCCTTCACCTGCAGATTTGGATTTCCGCTGTCGAGTAGCAGTGCATCCACATGCTGCGCTACCCGGATGGCCTCGTCTATGCTGCTCTCGTTGAGTACATGTATCACCTGTACGAGCTTGACCGGTCCTGCCAGGTCTCTGATTGTTTTGTAGTCTCCGGACTGCAGGGCATCCACTAGCTGGATGGTGTTTGTGTGCACTTTTTGGTGATGTGCTGCAATGGCTGTTGCATCGGTCTCGCTGGTGAGCAGGAAGGATCCCACCGCCGGAGGGACAAACCGCGCTATTTCACCGATCAGTTCGTTGGTGATGATGCCCGGTCCGCTGGGCATGGGCCCTACCAGTCCGAGTGCATCCGCACCGGCGCTGATGGCCATTTGAGCCTCGTCCACACTGCTGATGCAGCAGATTTTCACCCGGATTCTCATCACTCCCACTCAATGGTAGCCGGCGGCTTGGTCGAGATATCGTACACCACCCGGTTGATTCCTTTCACTTTATTGATAATCTCGCTGGATACCTCTGCCAGAAACTCGTGTGGCAAACGACTCCATTCTGCTGTCATGCCGTCGGTGGAGTTAACGGCGCGCAGTGCGAGCGTGCGTTCGTATGTGCGCTCGTCGCCCATGACGCCTACCGACTGTACCGGCAACAGGATGGCACCCGCCTGCCAGACATCGTCGTACAGGCCGTGCTCTTTCAGTTTGTTCACATAAATGGCATCAGCTTCCTGCAGCAACTGCACTTTTTCAGGCGTGATGTCGCCCAGTATCCGGATACCCAGTCCCGGACCCGGGAACGGATGTCTGTTCAGTATCTGTCCGGGTACTCCGAGTTCCCGGCCTACACGGCGCACTTCATCCTTGAACAGGGAACGCAGAGGCTCCACTACTTTGAGCTTCAGTTTGTCGGGCAAGCCACCCACATTGTGGTGACTTTTGATGGTTACAGAGGGTCCGTGTACGCTCACCGACTCAATCACATCCGGATAAATGGTCCCCTGACCCAGCCAGTGGCAGTCGGGATGCGCCTTGCTTTCCTCTTCAAAAACATCTATAAAGAGTTTTCCGATGATTTTTCGCTTCTGCTCCGGATCGCTTACACCGGCCAGCTCCCCGTAAAAACGGTCTTTGGCATCCACTCCTTCTATATTCAGGCCCATGTCTTTGTACGACTCGAGTACCTGCTCGAACTCGCCCTTGCGCAACAGTCCGTTGTCCACGAAAAAGCAGAACAGCTGTTTCCCGATGGCCTTGTGGAGCAGTGTGGCCGCTACCGTGGAGTCAACGCCACCGGAAAGCGCCATAATCACCTTGTCGCTGCCAATCTGGCGGCGCAGGGCTTCCACTGTATCGGAAACAAAGTGACTGGCCGTCCAGTCACCCGTGCAGCCACACACGTGGTAAACGAAATTTTTCAACAGGGCATATCCTTCCAGACTGTGATAAACCTCCGGATGAAACTGAATACCGTATGCTGGCGTACTGAACCGGGTGCCTGTTGAACGAAATGCTGCATAGGGAATAGTATCCGAACTGCCGCACACCTCAAAGCCCTCGGGCAGACGCAGGATGGAGTCCGAGTGGCTCATCCACACCTGAGAGCGGGCACTGATATCCTGAAAGAACGGATCCTCCGGCTTGTTGTGATCGAACATGACCTTGCCATATTCTCTTTTTTCCGATTGTCCGACCTCGCCACCCCAGAAATCGGCCATGAGCTGGGCGCCGTAGCATATACCGAGCATGGGCTTTTTACCGGCAATCTGATTCAGATCGAGGCGAAGGGCATTGGGCCATCGCACCGAAAACGGACTGCCCGACAGGATGACTCCCATGATATCAGGCGTGAGTTCAGGCATTTTATTGTACGGTACAATCTCGCAGTACACGTTCATTTCACGCACGCGACGGGCTATCAGCTGAGTCACCTGCGAACCAAAATCGAGAATGAGTATCTTTTGCATAGAAAACGGGCCGGGAATGGCAGCGCAAAGGTATGAAATAACGGGTTAAACGGATTGTCAGTGGAGCACTTCGGTATCGCTTCGGTAATTATTTGCGGAAATACTTGTCCGGATACGCGATAAATGGCACTTTTGTCCGATATTGATACGGGGCTGTATCTTGTTGTCCGAAAAGGTCTGCAGCGGTTGTTTCATTATATGATCACCAAAAGAACGGACGGGAAAAACACAAGGCCCGTTAGTATATGCAAGTTGCTGATTTTCAGACACTTACAAGAACTAACGAGCCTTTACCAGTGATCCCGACAGGACTCGAACCTGTGACCATCTGCTTAGAAGGCAGATGCTCTATCCACTGAGCTACGGGACCGGCGCCGCAAAATTACAGGTTTTTTTGGTTGTAAAGTCAAGGTAATGTGGTTTTGTGAAAAGATGGCTGCCGATTTTTTCAAAAACACCTCAAATTTGTTCAATAACTGATGGAACAAACACCAAACGTACAAATAGAAGAGAGCTGGAAGCTGGCACTTGCCGGTGAATTTGCTTCGCCCTATTTTGCCGGCATCAAAAAATTCCTTGTGGAAACCATGTCGGCCGGTCACAAGGTTTATCCTCCAGGCTCCCTGATTTTCAATGCTTTCAATAAAACGCCCTTCGATCGGGTAAAGGTGGTTATTCTGGGACAGGATCCTTACCACAATCCCGGTGAAGCCATGGGTCTCAGTTTTTCGGTGCCCCGGGGAATAAAAATACCCCCATCGCTGGTCAATATTTACAAGGAAATACGCTCGGAACTGGGGTACGAAATTCCCGCTCACGGCGACCTGAGCAGTTGGGCCGAACAGGGCGTCCTCATGCTCAATGCCATGCTCACGGTGGAGGCCGGGAAACCTGCCTCTCACCAGAAAATTGGCTGGCAAACCTTCACGGATGCAGTGATAAGAACTATTTCGGACAAAAAGGAGGGGGTAGTATTTATGCTGTGGGGCAACTTTGCCCGGAGCAAAAAACCGCTCATTGACCAGGCACGCCATTTTGTTCTGGAGGCAGCTCACCCCTCGCCCCTCGCCGGAAATGCTTTTCAGGGCTGCGGACATTTCGCTCGCGCCAATGAAAGTCTGTCGGGGCAGGGACTGGAACCTGTTAACTGGAAAATAGAGTAATCTATCGGCTCAGCGTTGCCTGTAAACTCACCTGCACAAAATCGCTGCCCGTTTCGTCGTTGATCCGGTAGTCAAACTGGTGAACGTATCCCAGATGCATGGTAACTCTCTTCGAAAACTGCCGGCCAACAAGCAGGATAAACCGGTTTCGCTCAAAATAAGGCGCCTTGTTGGTGAAAAACAGTTCTTCACTGGCACCCAGATAGATTGTCCCCGGTTCCATTTCCCGCCGGTTCAGCGGCAGGGTAGCTCCCAGCCGCGAGCGGAAACGCATTCTGAACCCGGACGTAACAAACCGGAACTCCGAACGATATCTGTGCTCCAGTATCAGCCGGCCGAAAGACTGGTTGATGGTCAACTGCGGCCACAATCTGAACTCGTCACTCCGGACTGGCAAAACAAAGTTGCCGCCCTCGCTGTAAGTCAGGTATTCACCTCCGGCCAGGGTAAACGCAACTCGCCGGGAAGGCCTGAAAATGACACCCCCACTCAGTTCATGGTAGTGAAAGTTGTTGTAAAATGAGAGCGAGCGTATCTGACCCTCCGAAAAGACAGTCCATTTGCTGTTCAGCGGGTAACGCACGTTCAGAATGTTCCAGGTGCCCGGGTGCTGCGCCCGCAGGTGCAGGCAACTCCCGAGCAAGATGAAGAT
>JBEGNB010000037.1:0-3724 GCA_041182785.1 Bacteroidota bacterium | reverse complement strand
TCGAGCTTCAGCGTGAAGTTCATGGAACCCGAGTAAGCCGTGGGATCGAATTCCCAGTCGGGCGCGGGGCACATCACGCGGCAGTACACCGGCATGGGTTCGTTACCAAGTGGAGTAACTGCGAAAATCGTATCCGAGTAAGTACCGAAACTCAGTGTATTGTCAAATACAAACGTAATCTCCTGTGCTGCACCCGGGGCGATGATGCCGTTGGCGGGGCCCACGCGTACCCACGAGGGCACACCCGAGAGCTCGTACGACAGCGCCTGACCGCCCGTGTTTACCAGCTGGCGCGTTACGGTAATAATATCATCCTGATACTTGCCCACCTTCACGTTACCGCCGCTCCAGCGCATCGGGTTGCGGTCCACAAAAAATTCCCAGCTTTTATGGACAAACAGATTGTCGGCCAGGTCCTTGATATTGTCCACTTCTACCCGCAATATCTTGTTTTCGATGAACCGGTTGGGTACATTAGGGACAATGATAATCTTGTCGCCCTGACAAGTGATAACAGCATCAACAAGTTCCCCTGTTTCCGAATTGTACAGACCTATATTATTATTGTCAAAGAAATCGGCCTGAATAATCTGATCACAGCGGATGGGCTCCGAGAATCGGATACTGATCTCGTCGCCGGCAGACAGTACTCCGTCGGCGGGTTCGGGCACACCGAATATCTCCGGAGGGGTACGTTCGATACGACCCGAGATAATCGTTGAAATACCCGGATTCTGTGCACCAAAGCACTGTGTAACCGCCCGAATTTCAAATTCGCCGTCTTTCAGGCCCTGTGTATCCCATTTCACAATTTTGAATACATCGCTGGTAAGGGAATCTTTCGGCACTTCGGCGATATTGATCCATGCTCCGTCGCCGTTCTTGCGGCGGTATTGCACCCGGATCAGTTCCAGATCAGCGTCATGACGGTCATATTCATTCAGCGTGATGAATACAACATTCCCGTCAGCCGGTGTCATCACCCAGTTTTGCAGCGGGAAGCCAATGTCTATCGGACTGCAGGGTTCCAGGAAGTAAACATCCAGATCTATCTGCTCGAAGAAGGGTTCCGGAGGCCAGTCGCCGTTGTTAAGCGCATCGTAACGCACGCCTTCACAGTCGGCGATAGCATACATGGCCAGGTTCTCATATACAAATGCATTTGGTCCGCGCTCTACCGTAACGATCACCTCCTGTGACTGGTTCGGGCCTACCAGAAAAGTACCACTCTGGCTGTTGGAACCCTGTATCTTCACCACCGCACCGTCGGGGTTGGTGGCATTGTACAGCGCCAGCGTGTAGTAGCGCCAGTCTTCCGACTGACTCGTATTGCCCAGGTTGAACTTGAACACAGCAGCATCATTCATCGGCACATTGACTGCCACCTGCTTGTCCACCGTGAGGTCGAGACCGTCGCGCGGCTGCGTGTTGGGCTCGTGCGGGCACGAGGACTGACCGGATACCAGGTCGAACACCGGCGTGCCATACACCCGGTCTTTTTTAATATTCACCGTAAAGTTGTCGCCCACATCGTCGTCGGCCAGTGTAAAGCCCACTGTACGGGATTTGGATGAGGAGTTACCCACAGAAGCACTCTTTTCAGTACCAAAATTCATAGCCACACCGCCCGAAATACCAATACCATTATACTTGAACCCAAAAGCCGTGGAGAAACCCGCACTGAAGTTCTGCGTCCAGGAAGTAGTATTTGACTGGCTTGTTTCGGTTGTCTCCGATTCGGAGTAAACCACATTGGAGTCAAAGGAGATATTTCTGGAAAATACCGCCTCCTTGCGGTTCTTCTTGTTACGATCCACAATTTCCTGCCATCGCACGGCACTGACTGTATCGCCAATCAGTTCCAGTGACGGGATAACCGAATTCAGTATTTGATACTCGGAATAGACAAAGGTGGTTGCGAATCCTTCAGGGAACACAAAAAGCCCTTTGTCCAGATAGAACTCACAAGAATTGGAATCGTACAGCAGTTCATCGGTGATACCATACAGGAAGTTCATCGCACCGCCCATATATACATCACCACCCTGCTCACTGCCTACGATTACATCGCCACTGCCCGTGGAGATATTTTTAGTTGTGGTAAGACAGGCCTCTATCTCACTGGAAGAGAAATTTGTAAAACTCGACTCAATATTAATACCGAAATCAGCTATTGTAGTCAATTTTAACGCTGTGGACCAAAACGGTGTACCTGTAGAAGATTCAATATCGGGGCCGGCATGAATGGTAATATTGGAACTCAGATCCTGTGCACTACTGGCTGAAAACGACCAGTTTTGACAGGTTGTTTCCCCGCTTTCCACAAACGCACTCGAGCCGTCGCCCGGTGGATCGTGCAGGATCAGCATCGGGATATCCGGAGACGTAGAGGTAAAGGTCGTTTGTCGCGGACGACGACCCAGCACCACCGCCTCGAGTGTTTCAGTAGCTTGTTCATCGTGTGCCTCGGCTGTAACCTGCAGGAATTTCTTGTAAGGTGCTGCAATATTCGGCTCCTCTACGCGGAACTTGTGTACCAGACTGCCCTCCGTCATCATTGTATCAAACTGACTTAAATGAGCAATGTCGTTATTGATCGTCAGTTTGGCAGTATCCACGTAGCACACACCACCATCATACTCTTCATACACCTTGATCGTTACCTTGCCCTGCTGCAACATAGACATCATGGGTTCGCCACATTCATTGGTTGGCAGTGGGGATATTTCCACATTCGGGGGAGCGAAATAGATGAAATCAGTCGTATCATTTTTCATCTTCAGATCTACCGTAGCGCCACCCAGATTCTGGAAATAGTTGTAAATAACGGGGTTGGAGTGTTCAATTACAGCCACTGTTACCGAATCGGGCGGTACTCCGTCGAATACAAACTTGCCATTACCGGGGAGCTGTTTAATCTGTTCATAACAGCCGTTCAGCGTGGCCACCTTTACCTTCACGATGGAACCGTCGGGCACTACCGATTTGCGGCAGTAACCACCCGCCATCTGGCCAAATACCTTGCGTTTCACCTGATTGCGGAAGAGAATACCTGCAACGGGAGAGGAAATATTCGGTAATTCCCAAAAAGCAGGATAATAGGTGTGTTCCTCAAATTTGGGGGTCAATACCACATTTTTACCCGGCTCGAAGTCTGCTGAAAACTTGCCGTCTTCATCGGTGAATATCTGCGGTACATTCGACTTGCCGTTCACCAGTATCTCTACCTTTTTCTGGAAGCAGTTGGTATTCTCAAAACGGACATAACCAGTTACCGGTATCGTGCTCTGGTCGGTGAAGTCCACCTCGTCGGTACTGGTATTACTCGGGTTGAGACTCACCAGACGGCTTGAAGGCGTGAAAAGATGAGGCAGTATGTCGGTAATAGCAGCTACCGTGCTCCACTGAGCTCCGTGGATCGAACCTTCGCCTGTCAGTTCAGTACCCATATCGTGCAATACTTCATCCGAACCCTCGTTCAAATTGAAATACGAACGCAGATTGGGATTGGTAACGGATGTTCCGATATTGTTATAGGTTTGCATGGCAGGGAGCGACAATAATTCGCCGAAAAAAGCGGCCTCGTCTATCAGTCCGGTGAAATACCGCTGATGACCAGACGCACCCTGGGCACGAGCGCCCAGTTTCCAGGGCAAACCCGCCCAGTCGGTGGCATTGAAAGTCTTGGTGGACACTGCGGAACCGTCCACATAGCACGTCACAT
>JBEGNB010000036.1:0-8289 GCA_041182785.1 Bacteroidota bacterium | reverse complement strand
ACGTAGGTACGCAGCCTGACAAGCTGCGTGAAGCAATCGAGGCTTTCCAGACCATCATGGAAGATATGCCGGTTTCGCTGGCTCAGATGGAAACTGCCAGGCAAAGTGTATTAAAACAGATTGCTGCCAGCCGGATTACCCGCTCGGATATATTCTGGACATGGAGGTCTAACCGCGACAGAGGTTTCAGTAACCGGGATTTGCGCAAAGACATATATGAAGCCATGTTGCAGGCTACACCCGATGATCTTGTACGCTTCCATGATGAGAAGGTGAGGGGTCGAAAGTACACGTGGCTCGTTCTGGGCGACAGAAACAACCTGGACTTTGAGTACCTCAAAAAAATAGGAAAGGTGACTGAGCTGAAACTGGAAGAAATATTCGGAGAGTAGGCTGTTGCAGTATGTTCAGGATTCTCTGCTGGTGGAAAAATGAGTCTTTTGACCAGCAGAGAAAAGGATGAACGATTCCTTAGCCCGCTTCGGACTTGATGACTTTCTTCATGTACAACTGCTCGCCTATCTGAACCTGGACGAAATATATGCCCGGAGCTATATTGGGCAGTTCGAACCTGCACAGTCCGGCTCCAAGCGGTCGCTTGGGCAGTATGACAGCCACACTTCTGCCTGATTCATCCGTCATCTCGATGCGAACATTCGCAGGTCGGACCAGCTCCAGATCAAGCGTGGCCTTGCTTACGTAGGGATTCGGATAAACTTTCAGATCAACATTATCGAGCTTTACAGATCCGGCCAGAAGTACCTCTTCGTTTCGTCTGACCGGCTTTACTGGTTCGGATGACTCTGCAGAGAATTTGCGGGCCGTCCAGCTCAGTGCGTTAATCAACAGGCGGGAAGGCGCCTCTTCATCGTAGTAGTACTCGACACCAAGGTATATTACTTTTCCGTTCCCCAGTTGTTTGTAGCCTGCTGCCGGATAACCACCTACTTCGGCTACTGAAACAAAGGCAGGATCGGAGATGTCGAGCGGATAAGCGAAATTGGTTGTGGAAAATTCGGTTGGCTCTCCCTGGAGAAGCGGGTGCTCCGGATTCAGGCAGTGTACGGGAACCTCCTTTGAAAAATAGCCGAAATCGAGATCTATCAAATCGAATTGCTGGAGCACTTCAAATTCATGAGTTCCGGTAACAATCACGGAACCGCCACCCTGTACAAACTTCTTAAGCAGTTTGCTGTAAGACAACAGGGTAGAGGAGGCAGCGGCTGAAGGATAGGCTATCACTACAGCATCTGTGGACTGCAGGGCAACCTCCAGGCTGTGTAGATCGGTGGATGCGTATTCAGTGAATGTTACCCTGGGCAGATTTCTGGAGATGATTGCCTGTACTTTTTCATTGTAAGCCTTGCCGTATTCACTGTAATTCAGCATGAGCACCTGCATGCGTACACTGGAGTCAGGTTCTGCAGCATAGGAATTCTCCTGTAATTGATCCGTCGTATTATCCGGATGAAACAGCAAGCGTAAAGGGGTATTGTATAATACAGGAGAGCCCTCTGGTTCATTCCTGAATGAACTGAAGGAAACGAGGCCTGAAAAAGCGGCCAGAAGCAGTGTAAATGAATAAATTCGGCGCATGGGCATTCCCAATCGCGTAAAAAACGCTTTGAGAGAGGTTATAGTATAAGGTGGGGTCAAAGTTAAGGCAATTCTTTTAATACGCGGATAAAAAAATGGCCCTGCCGAACAACGGCAGGGCCATCATGCAAAGAATGCCTGACTTATTTGCCAGCCACGAGGCTTACCTGAAGGTCGAACTCGTCGTAGATGGTTTTGTCGCCCAGACCGTCGAAGAAGGAGCCTGAGCCGTAACGGATGTCATATTCGGAGCGGTCAACAGTGATTTTGCCGGATGCGTTAACCGAGCCGTTAGCTTCTTTCACGTTAGCCTGAAACTTCACCTCTTTGGTGATACCCTTGATGGTGAGGTTACCAACAATTTTGTAGTTGCCTTTGGTGTCGAGGGCAATTGCGCGCGTGATGACCAGTTTGGAAGTCGGGTGACTTGCCACGCCGAGGAAGTCATCGGACTTAAGGTGTCCGACCAGTTTGCCAGCCCACTCACCTTCAAGGTCAGTGTTGTTGATGGAGTTCATATCAATGGTGAACTCTCCACCATTCAGTACGCCATTGCTGAAAGACAGCTTGCCGTCCTTGATTTTTACAGTGCCGGTGTGCTCACCAGTTACTTTGTAACCTTTCCATACGATGGCGCTGGAGGCTGCATTAACGATGTAAACCTGTGCCTGTGCGGAAGTAACGAAGGCTGAAATCAGAAGGAAAAAGACGATTTTTTTCATGAAATGTAAGGTTGGTTAGTGAAATTTTAAATCAGTCGCTGATTGTGTCAACATTAAACGTGAACAACGCTGCAAAGTTCAAACAAATAAGTGTTGCAACACTTATTTTAACAGGCAATTAACATAAAGGTATTTTCACAAAAAAATTTGGTAATTAGTAACTCTTTGTGTTACCTTTGCGCCTCTTTTAAAGGACTACACACAAATTTTTTATACGATGAAAGAACTGGAAGCCGTTCAGTTTGTACAGGAACAACTGCTGAAAAAGCCTTCATTCCCGGCGTTCAAAACTGGCGATACCATTGTTGTTACCTACAATATTGTTGAAGGTGACAAAACGCGTGAGCAGGACTATCGCGGCGACGTGATTCAGATCAAGGGCCACGGCCTGACCAAAACGTTCACTGTCCGCAAGATTTCCCACGGCGTGGGCGTCGAGCGTATCTTTGCTTTCTCCAATCCCAACATTGCCGCTATCGAAGTGATCAAGCGCGGTCGCGTGCGTCGTGCGCGTCTGTACTATCTGCGCGGACTGGTTGGCAAGAAGGCACGTATCAAGGAACTCAAATATTCCTCCAACTAGGTCTTCGCCTCCCGCGAATCTATATTGGTTCCTCCGAATCCCGGGTTTCTCAGTGATGAGAAGACCGGGATTTTTTTTTCTTTTAACCAGTCATTAACGGCTTGGTAATACCTGCTGGACCTACTTTTGCTCCGTCCTATTGACCGGATACTATGAACAATCTCCTCTCTCCCGCCATGAACAGACGTATAAAGGGTCTCCTCCTTTTGCTCCTCCTGTTTGGTGCCGAGTTCGTAAAAAACTGCGAACACGGCGGCTGGGACCGTTTCGAGCTGGTCAGCAGTGATTCTGCGCTACCGTCGGCCGACACGGGGGAAGAATGTGAAGGAGAAGGCAGTTCTACATCGTTTCCCGGCTCGTCGGGCGACGATGAGGGCGGTTTCCAGTCGTCCTTTCAGTTCGAATTCACGAGCGACCCATCATGTCCGTGTCTTTCACGACTTTTCTTTGCGGCATCCTCTGCAGCAGTTGAGAGTAGCGAATACCGCTTGTCCGACAGGACATCGGTCCCGCTCTTCATTCTTCACGGTACCTTCCGTGGCGCCCTCCCGGCCTGATTTCTCCAGGATTATTTTCTTTTTACTGTAACCGCACAGCCCCTGCTGTGTAGTTGCCTCTTTTTCATTCAGATCCATCTGCCCGCCAGCAGGTATGGGGCTTTGGATTGCAATTCCTGAATAAATGTACAATAATGCTGAAAAAACGCTCCCTGCAGATGGTCTGGCAGGGCTTAAAAAATATTGGTCAACAGACGCCACTTCCGGTCTGATCGTATTTCTCCTGGCGCTGCCATTGAGTCTTGGCATTGCCAAGGCATCCGACTTCCCCCCGCTTATGGGTTTAATCACTGCCATTATTGGCGGTATTGTAGTTA
This sequence comes from Bacteroidota bacterium, assembly GCA_041182785.1. Lineage (GTDB taxonomy): Bacteria > Bacteroidota > Bacteroidia > Chitinophagales > Saprospiraceae > M3007. The sequence continues at coordinate 4,514 of JBEGNB010000036.1, read as the reverse complement.
CTTTTTTCGCCGGTTCAAGGCTCACCATCAAAGGCCCGGCAGCAGGACTAATCGTCATTGTGGCAGGGGCTGTTACCGACTTTGGCGGCGGTGAAACTGGCTGGAAACTTGCTCTCGGCGCAATTGTGGTTGCCGGTATCGTACAGGTACTTTTCGGACTTTTTAAACTGGGCAAACTCGCCGATTTTTTCCCGTTATCGGCGATTCACGGAATGCTGGCGGCAATTGGTATCATCATTATTTCCAAGCAATTCCCCGTACTGCTCGATGTTGATCCGGCCATGACAAAGGGTAAAGGGCCACTCGAGTTGCTCGCCTCCATTCCCGAATTTGTGGCACATCTTGACTGGAAAGCGACTGTAATTGGTGTTGTCAGCCTGGCAATAATGCTTGGCTGGCCACTGCTGAAAAACACCTTTCCGGGTAAATTGCCCGCTCCGCTGGTTGTATTGCTGGTTTCTGTTCCGGCTGAATTGATGATGGATTTCCAGCATACCGAACCGGCCTATGCGCTCGTCCACATCGGTAACCTGCTGGATAACATACATGTCAATGTTGATTTTTCCGGGACGGCCCACATGGGTATCTTCATTAAATATGTCATTATGTTTGCGCTGGTAGGCACTCTCGAGTCGCTCCTCACAGTCAAGGCGATTGATATGCTCGATCCGTACAAACGCAAATCGGATGCCAACCGCGATTTGCTGGCAGTTGGTCTTGGAAATATTGTTGCAGGTATCCTCGGTGGTTTACCCATGATTTCCGAGGTAGCCCGCAGCTCGTCTAACGTCAATAATGGTGCTAAAACACGCTGGGCCAACTTATTCCACGGCTTGTTCATGCTGATTTTTGTATTGACGGCCACCCGTTATATCGAAATGATCCCCAACACGGCGCTGGCTGCCATGCTGATTACAGTAGGTATCAAACTGGCTCACCCCAAAGAGTTCATTCATATTTTCAATATTGGAAAAGAACAGCTTGCCATATTCCTCATCACCATTTTCTTCACACTCTATGAAGATTTGCTGGTAGGTATTGCTGCTGGCATCCTGCTCAAAATAGTTTTTCACCTGATACACGGTGCTCCGCTCAGGGCGCTTTTCAAAGTTCCGGTGAGTGTTTCCTTTGAAGACATGAACTACCTGGTTGAAGTGGAGAAAGCCGCTGTCTTCACCAATTATATGGGCCTGAAAAATGTACTGGAAGCAGTTCCGCAGGGTATGAATCTCACTATTAATCTTTCAAAGACCAAACTGGTTGACCATTCTGTCATGGAAAATCTTCACCACTTTGAACATGACTACATCGCCTCTGGAGGTACTTTAAGTATCGTCGGTATTGATGGCCACCAGCCTTTGTCAGATCACAAACTGGCTGCACGAAAAAAGTCGGGAAAATCCATAAAAAATGAAAAATAACACGGATAACTTTAATCTGGATCGTGTTATCCACGATTTGAAGCATTACCTGCCTTCACAGACACCGCTGAAGGACTTCATTCACCACAATTCGCTGCACGCATTTCAGCACCTGCCTTTTTATGAGGCAATTTTTACCTCCTCAGCCATTTTCGGGCATCAGGCTACCTTCAATCTGAACGAATACAGGAAGTTGTACGAAATCGGTCGTATCCGGCATGAAATTCTGGAAAATGTGGTGCTCTCGCGCAAGGGCGCACACGATGCGAAAATATGGCTTGAAAAGGCGCTCCGACTTACAAAATCAACCTGGACAGAACCGCGAATTGGTCGCCTCAGGCAATACTGGAAGGAAATTTACAGGCTGGATGTGGATAATCTCATCCAGCCCCTGCTCTTCAGGGTATTGTGCAGTTACCTCGATCAGGGGGTAGCACTGTGGCACTTCCCGTTTGTGGAAGAAGGATTGATACCGGGTTTGCGCCACGTTGAAAAGAACGGGTTCAGCAGTTTTTTCAAGACCAAAAGAGCCCGCAATCTGCTGCTCGATGAGTCTGTTACGGTGGAAATGCTGCTCGACCTGATTGTGGGCGACGAGAAGCTGTACGAGCAATATCTTTTCGACCAGCAGTTCAGTCACAGGGGATGGGCAGGTATGGTTTCTGCCATTGAAGACAGGCCCGACACCACGCTCTATCCCAAGAAGATCGCCCTGAAGGAGTTGATTTTCTTTGAGTTGTTGCTCGAAATTGATGCTGCGGAGGACGAGCTTGGCCCCGGATGGAAGCCTCTGGCACAAATGAGGCCCATCAAACCTGTTGATCTGTTTGAGGAACTGGAGCTGACCGAATGGCACGAAGTACTGATGATATGGCAGGATGCTTTTGAACTCAATTACTACGATGAGGTACTGTCGGCTCTCCGGATTGTCCGTGAATCGGACCGGGAGAATGAGCATGTCAATAAAAGTTTTCAGGGGATATTCTGTATAGATGAGCGCGAGTGTTCCATCAGGAGACATATTGAATCGGTTGACCCATATTGCGAAACGCTGGGGGCTCCGGGTTTCTTCGGGGTCGAGTTCTTTTTTCACCCCGCCAATGGAAAATTTTACGAAAAGCTGTGTCCGGCACCGGTTACACCGAAATATCTCGTCAAGGAGAAGGAATTCGGAGGAAAGAGAGGGCATGAAATTCTGCACAGCAAGCGATCTCATACCTTCCTGCAGGGATTTGTGGCATCGCTTTCCCTGGGTGTCTGGGCAGCTTTCAAATTATTCAAGGACATTTTCAACCCGACAATGAGTCCTGCCATTTCCGATGCGTTCGCTCACATGAATCTCTACTCTGAACTGGTGATTGAAAGCAACGGTGAAACGGAAAATGGTCTTCAGGTGGGTTTTACGGTGACTGAAATGGCCGACAGGGTAGAAAATCTGCTCCGGGGTATCGGTCTGAGTTCACGTTTTGCGCCGATTGTTTATGTTGTTGCCCATGGTTCGAGCAGTGCCAATAATCCGCACCACGGGGCACATGACTGCGGGGCCTGCAGCGGACGCCCCGGCTCGGTGAACGCACGCGTACTGGCTTTTATGGCCAATAACCCGCGCGTAAGGGCTGTACTTGCTTCACGCGGTTTGCATATTCCCGATGAAACCCAATTCCTGGGGGCACTTCATGATACGGCAAGCGACGAGATTGCTTTTTACGATGAAAAACTGCTGAATCCGGCGAACGCAGCATCGCATGAACAGAATAAAAAGTCGTTTGAAGAAGCCCTTAACCTCAATTCCAAGGAGCGCTCGCGCCGTTTTGCTTCCATCAATACCAAAACTGACATCCGAAAGGTACGGGAGGCTATCAGAAGGCGGTCTGTATCCTATTTCGAGCCTCGACCCGAACTTGGTCACGGTACCAATGCGCTCTGTTTTGTCGGGCACCGGAACCTGACCAAGGGACTTTTCCTCGACAGGCGGGCTTTCATGAACTCGTACGATTACCGTACCGACCCTGACGGGAAACTGTTGTTGGGCGTAATGAGACCACTTCCACCTGTTTGCGGTGGTATCAACCTGGAATACTATTTCTCCAGAATTGACAATCAGAAGCTGGGTGCAGGTACCAAATTGCCGCACAACGTCATGGGGCTGATCGGGGTGTCAAACAGCAATGACGGTGATCTCCGACCCGGTCTTCCGCTGCAAATGATAGAAGTTCACGATCCGGTTCGCCTGCTTATTCTGGTTGAACACTACCCGGAAGTTGTACTCAGAACGATCAAATCAGAACCGTCGCTGTACGAGTGGTTCAGCAATGAGTGGGTACATCTGGTGGCTGTGCATCCGGATGAGAACCGTTACTTCCGCTTTTCTGCTGGTGAATTCTTTGAATACAAGCCAATGAAGGGTGATATCAGACTGGCATCCGATATTCATAACCTGATCGAATCGGCAGAGGAAATGGAAACAAACCACATCCTTCATGCCACACTCGAAAATCTCCCCATTCACATCATTAAAAAATAGACAATGAACGAATTTCTGCCATATTCCATCCTCATCCCCCTGCTGGGTTTTGTGGTGAATCTGATGCTCCCGCGAAAAAGGGAGGCAGTAATATTCTGGTCGGCCATTTCTACGGTGAGTCTCCATGCGCTTTACCTCCTTGTGTTTACTTTCATCTGGTTAACTGACGGGGCAACCGATGTTCACGGCGAGGGACTCGCGTTATACAGGGCAAACGAATCGGAGTTCTCATTAAGTTTTCTGTTCGACAGAAATACGGCTGTGTATTTCTGGGTGGCTGCTGTACTTACCTTCCTGGTGATGATATTCAGCAGGTATTATATGCACCGGGAGCCGGGTTTCAAGCGGTTTTTCAATAATGTACTTTTCTTTTATACCGGACTGTCTTTCGTTGTTTTCGCTGGTAATCTGGAAACGCTGTTTATTGGGTGGGAAATTATCGGGATCACGTCCTTTTTCCTGATTGCCTTTTACCGCGACCGGTATTTGCCTGTTAAAAATGCGCTCAAGGTCGTGTCTATTTACAGGGTCGCTGATGTATTCCTGCTGCTGAGTATCTGGATTTGTCA
>JBEGNB010000035.1:0-7232 GCA_041182785.1 Bacteroidota bacterium | reverse complement strand
CCGAATCCGAACGCGATCACGAACCACCCGACGAACCTGCCAGGTCCGATCGTATCACCGGTTCAGAACGCAGGCGATCCATGGAAATCTACCATCGTGAAGATCAATCCTTCCGATGCATCTGCTACAAACTACTCTGTTTACTACAACGCTGATGCCAACTGCTACACGTACAAGCAGATCATCAAGATCATTGACACGCAGGATCCGGTATCCCAGTGCCCGACTACCATGGTAACTATCTGTGACGTAACACCGAACGATGGTGCGCTGTGGAATCAGATGTACTGGTGGGATCTGGCGAACTCCACGCACGATCTGGGTGACGCTCCGTCTGACATCAGCCTGACTGCTACAGATGCCTGCAGCGGTTCGAACATCAGCTTCGAATACCAGCTGCTGCTGGACCTCGATGGCGACGGTACGATGGAGACAGTGGTGAACAGCACCCAGCTGGGCAGTCAGCCTGGTGGACTGGGCTGGAACAACGTACTGTACAACAACCTGAATGTTGTTGGTGGTATCTCCCGTCAGTTCGATAACCGCGCGGTGGCACCGAACCAGAAGTGGGGCTTTGCAATCCAGGAGGTTGTGAGCGGCAACAAGAAGACAGCGTCTGTGAAGTTCAATACACAACAGGCACAGAACACGTTTGTAACACCACAGCTGCCTTATGGCAATCACAAGATCAAGTGGTTTGTAACAGATGGTTGCGGTAACGAGACGATCTGTGAATACCCGATCGAGATCCGCGACTGCAAGGCACCGACGGTGGTATGCTACAACGGACTGAGCGTGAACATCATGCCAACGGGTATGATTACGATGAACGATGTTGACTTCCTCGAGTACACAGTTGACAACTACACGCAGACACAGTTCCTGCAGACAGGTATCCGCAAGTGCGGTACCGGCAGCGGCTTCCCCTTCGATGCGAACGGCAACCCGATCACGACGGTGACGTTCAACTGCAGTGAAGTGGGTACACAGTGCGTAGAGCTGTGGTCCATCGACCTGGCGGGTAACGCCGACTACTGCGAGACGTATGTGATTGTACAGGACAACAACGGCAACTGTCCGAACAGCGACAAGGTGAATGTATCGGGTTCGCTGAAGACAGAAGACACGAACGGGGTAGAGGAAGGAAATGTAACGATCGAGGGAACTTCGACGTTCACACCGCCGTTCACTTACTTTGATCTGTCGGACAATGCCGGAACGTATGCAGTGAACAACAGCATACCTGTTGCATCCACGATGACGATTACACCGGTGAAGGACGACAATCCGCTGAACGGCGTGACGACGTATGACCTGGTATTGATCAGCAAGCACATCCTGGGCATAGAGCCGTTGAGCAGCCCGTACAAGATGATTGCTGCGGATGCGAACAAGTCCAACTCGATCACGACGTTTGACATTGTGGAGTTGCGCAAGCTGATCCTGGGTGTGTACACAGAACTTCCGAACAACACATCGTGGAGATTTGTGGACAAGTCGCAGACGTTTGCGAACCCGACAAATCCGTTCACGGCACCGCTGAAAGAGAACATCTCTGTGGCCAGTGCACTGACGAACATGACTGACGAGCACTTTGTAGGTGTGAAGATTGGTGATGTGAATGGCACGGCGGTAGCGAACAGCGCGATGCAGGTGGATGACCGTACGAACGGCACACTCCTGTTCGAACTCAACGAACGCGCGGTGAAAGCCGGCGAGACGTTTGATGTGACGTTCAAGGCAAGCGAAGCAGTACAGGGCTACCAGATGACACTGAACCTGAATGGTCTGGAAGTAGCCGGTATCGTGAAGTCAGAGAAGGTATCGGAGAGCAACTTCGGTGTGTTCGGAGATGCGCTGACGGTATCAATTGACGGCGAGCAAACATTCACGGTGACGTTCAGGGCGAAGAAGGCTGGCCAGCTGAGCGAGATGATCGGCGTATCGAGCCGCATCACGAAGGCTGAGGGTTACGGAATGGCCAACAACCGCCTGGATGTGGCGCTGCGCTTTGGCGGCAACACGATCAGTGGCGTGGGCTTCGAGCTGTACCAGAACCAGCCGAACCCGTTTGTGAATCGGACTGTGATCGGGTTCCACCTTCCGGAGGCAACGTCGGCTACGCTGACGATCACGGACGAGAGTGGCCGACTGATCTACACACAGCAGGGTGACTATGCGAAGGGCTACAACGCCATCGCTGTGGATCGCGCGCTGCTGAACACCACAGGAATCCTGTACTACACGGTGAAGGCCGGCGATGATGCCGCCACACTGAAGATGATCCAGATGAATTGATTGAACCTCTTGACGAGAGTCAATAAAGACGATAGCAAAGTAGTATTATAACAAGGACAGGGCCGCTCCGCGATGGCGGGGCGGCCCTTGTTTGTGCGCCCGGCATGGGCGCAGACTCGGCGGTGAGAGTCCGCTATACGCTTGGCAGCGAGGAGTATTAGCCAAAGACAAGGGTGTCCGTTGTGAATCGGAATCTGAAGGAAGTCGGCGGCAAAGTCCCGACCTGACGAACAGAAATCGCATATAAGGCCATGATGCGTGGGCGAGTTTGCATGCCAAAACAAAGCCCTACCGCTGCCCGGAACGCATGGTGGTAAATGCGGCAGGTACATGGGATGAAGGTCTGCGTTCTTACCCGGGGAGATCTGTGTCAGCTGGAAGCGAGGTACGAGCGAGTGCCGCAGCATAAGGCGACAGAAGTCAGCAGAGGCCATAGTAATCCGATTCATCGGGAGAAGGGCCGAACATTAGAGTACAGCGTCAGGACTGTAAATTTGGTACGAAGGCGAAGAATACAGCCAATTCGTGTTTTTTTTTTAGGGACACGAACTTTTGTTGGAGAATAAGGCGGAATCCGGAAGGCAAGACAAGAGAGTATAGCCGGGTACTGTAATGAGAACTGGACGCGAAGCGACGCAAAAGGGGTACATACCACTAACGGAAATGTACACCCTTCGTCGTAAAACTTTAATGAACCGCCGTGATACGAGACCCGTACGTCCGGTGGTGTGAGAGGACGGGGGGCTAACGCCCTCCTCCTACTCGATTAACAGTCAATTATACATATTCAAAGAAGTTTGATACGAAAACAAAGATGAAGAGAACTGTTTAACACGCATCTTTGTATCTTTCAACAATATAAACTGTTATTTCCCGGATGTCTGGCAGATTGTTCATAATCAGTGTGATACTGTGGATGCAGGTAGTGCGCTGTTTCTCCCAGAATCTGATTGAGTTGTCAGTGGAAGACGGACTGTCTCAGGGGTTCGTCAGTACAATTTCCCAGGATAAAAATGGCTATATCTGGGCGGGTACACTCAACGGATTAAACCGGTACGACGGATACCAGTTCAAAACTTATCACCATGTTTCCAACGATCCCTTTTCGGTGGCACCCGGTGAAATACAGGTACTCGCTACGGATCATACCGGCAGAATGTGGGTATTTACGCCCTCCTGTGTTCAGTATTATGACACTGAAAAAGACAGATTTGAGACACCCGAAACATCCATCGGTACAAAAGAAAACCGCCTCCACTCGCTGGTGTGTCTGAAGAAAGACCAGCTGGTAATCGCCGACAAAAGCTCCATCAGGAAATATCGTGTTGCCGGAAACGACTCCAGAGTCATCCTTGAATCAGAACTCGTAATTCCTTTCAATACAGGTGATTATTCCGGTCGGGCAGCCCTGCAGTGTCTGTATTTGCACGAAGACGGAAAATTATGGGCCGGAACCGGTTCGGGTATCGTGGAAATCGGGAATGATGGCAGTTTCAGGAGGATTTTTCCTGAAATAATGACGAGTGTTTTTGAAATATGGTATGATGAACTGCACGGTCAGGTATGTGTTCAGTTCAGCGACAAGGTGGTATTCGTCAGCAGCGATCAGCGTTTGAAGATATTTCCTGTCCCGGAAATGAATTACGGCTTCGGGTTGAAAGGCCGGCAAATTGATAATCAGTACGTACTGTTCATTGGAAAAAAAGCAATGCTTTGGGATGGTATCAGTCTGACACCCTCCCGTTTCGATCCCGACAGGAAGATTGTGTCCGGTTTTGTCGACAGGCAGCAAAATGTATGGATGGGGTTCGACGGCTCGGGGCTGATGTGCGTGAAAAAACGCAACAATAAAATCAACAAATACATCAGAAAGGGAATTCCTGCCCGTAAAAAACCGGTATTCGATTTAGCAGGTAATGTCTGGCTGGATGAAACTCAGTCTGGTATGAAACCTGTTTACGCCAGTTACGCACCCGGAGACGGAGTGCCTGATCCATATTCGAAAATACATTGCTATCACCTGGAGGCCGGTCTGAATGCCAACAAATGGCTGGTAGATGAGAACCGGGATCTCGTCGGTATGGATGAAAACGGGGCGAAAAAATTCATAAATAACGCAACGGGAAAATTGCACGTTACTTTTGGCGTAAACAGCCTGCCCGACGGACGCCTGTTGCTGTTATCGGCATCCGGCTTCAGTGCGTTTTTCTACGACCCTGTCTCCGGTGTTATCATCCGTGCGCCGGAAGTGGATACCATACTTCAGAGTAAACCTTTTCCCGTCAGCTCAATTGATGTTGGCGGACTGGCTTCCGATCGGGGCTGGTCGTGGATAGCCGGTGGCTGCGGCCTGATTGGTTTGAAACCGGACTGGTTTGCGAAAACCTGCCGTGTCATCAGGCCCGACCTGCAAAGTCTGACCGGTGAATCTGCTGAAATCAGGCTGATATTCGCTCAAACCGACCGCTTTAATCCTGACAAGGTGTGGATTGGAACCTGGAATGGTCTGTATAAATTTGAAATCGGCCAACAGAAGGCTGAAAGGGTGTCTTCCTACCACCTCACAGATAATGAATCGGTGTTCTGTATGGCACAGTCGGAACCGGACAATATCTGGCTTGGTACCCTGCACGGACTGGTTAACTACAACTGCCTGACCGGGGAGAGTAAAATATTCACGGTCAGGGATGGGCTGCCTGCCGGTGAATTCAACCGGAATACAGTGGGAGTAAGAGGTGACGGACTGATTGTAATGGGAACCGTCAACGGATACATCTCATTCTATCCTTCCGAACTGGCCCGCAGGGAAAACACCGATGCTGCTCTGATTACCCAGGTGAATAAAGGTACTACTCCCCTGCAAGTCGTTTTCAAAGGTGGAGAGATGTATATCCCCGATGTAGCATACGATTCGGCTAATCTCATGATTTGCTTCAGTGCACTTGATTTTGCCAATCACGATGCCCGGCAGTATCGCTTCCGGATGAACAGCCGGTCGCAATGGCTGTATAACGGATATAAAAATAATGCGTCACTGGTAAGTATTCCGTTTGGCAGCTACAATTTTGAGGTGCAGACTTCACTGGATGGAAGTACGTGGAGCGATTCCCGTATACTCCATTTCAGGATATTACCCCCCTGGTGGGCAACCTGGTGGTCACTTTCACTGGTGGTACTGGCAATCGTCATTCCTGCTACTGTTATCGTTAGAAACCGGCGCTCGCTTCAGCACGAGAAGCACAGAAATGAACTGCTTACTCAAAAGAGCAAATTTGAACGGATGCTGGAGGAAAGCCGGGAGCGGCTGCTGACCAATATCGCACACGACCTGAAAACACCTGTTACCCTGATTAATGGCCTGATTGATTCCCTGAATGATTACTCCGGGGATGAAGTCCGGGAAGTTATGGAGACTATCCGGCGGCAGGGTAGTGATATAGGCTTGCTGGTGAATCAGATAACAGATCTGAACAGAATCAGTCATTCCGGGAAATTGCCCGTTAATCCGGTGTCAATTGACCTGTATCAGTTCATCCCGGCATTGGTTACCCCCTACAGGCGTCTTTCCGGACTGAAAGAAATTGATTTTAAGCTGAATATTGAACCGGGCTTGTCTCAGTTGGTCGCCGACGAGAATCACCTCAAGGCCATACTCGGAAACCTGCTGTCCAATGCAGTGAAATTTACTCCTTCCCGTGGTAGTATCAGCTTCAGCGTTGGCGCAGAGGAGGAAGGCCTGTATTTTACCGTTTCCGATACAGGTCCGGGAATCGCGGCCGAAGAGAGGGAAAAGATATTCGAACGCTATTATCAGTCGCAGTCCGCGAGTGAAATTGGCGGATCAGGTATCGGTTTGTCCTATGCCGCTGAAATGGCTGGCTTGCTCGGAGGCAAACTACAACTGATCGCCTCTGAAAAAGGCGTAAATACCGGGGCAACCTTCCGGTTTTCCCTGCCAGGCGTGAAGGGTTCTTCGATGAGCCTGTCAATTGACACGCATCCGGCTGAAAAATCAGACGAAGTGCCTGTCATCCTCGTTGTAGAAGATCACCCTGAAATGGGAGAGTTCATCCGCCGGCTCCTGGCTCCCGATTACCGGATTATACTCGCCCGCGACGGGGTTTCAGGACTGGAAAATGCCTTCCGAATGATTCCCGATTTGATTATTTCCGATGTGATGATGCCGGAAATGTCGGGCACAGAATTGTGCGCACAACTCAGGGCTGATGTACGCACCAGCCATATACCCATTATCCTGCTCACTGCCCGGACAGATTCCGAGTCCGTCCGCACCGGGCTGGAGAAGGGAGCTAACCTGTATCTCACAAAACCCTTCGATCGCGAACAATTACGGTATTATGTAAACAACAGCCTTCATCTCGCAAGGCAACTCCGGGACTACTACAGGGGTGACTGGACGGGCGGGAGCAACAATCAGTTGCCTCTGCCGGAAGGTATGCCTGCCGGACAGGAGACTGCATTCATAAAAAGCGTGAATGAGATTATAGAAGAACATTACGCAGATTGTCAGTTTAATGTGGAAAAACTGGCCTCGCTGCTGCATATCAGCAAAGCGCAGTTACACCGTAAAGCAGGTGCCCTCGGTGGTGAAAGTGTGGGTAACATGATCAGAAAATACCGGATAAATAAAGCCCGTACCCTGCTCTCCGAACGTCCCGACCTGACGGTATCGGATATTGCCTTCGAGTGTGGATTTACAGACGGTAATTACTTCTCCACGGTCTTCAGCAAAGAGTACGGAGTTGCTCCTTCGGCATTCAGAAAGCAACCAACACAATAATTCCGTCAGTTGGTTACATATTAGAGCTTATTCAGGATTCTCCCGCCGGGTCAAAAACGGCTCGTTTTCCCCGTCTCCTGTTTTCGATACTGAGACACCCAAAATAAACATGTTTTTTGACGCAAATAACTGA
>JBEGNB010000034.1:0-4124 GCA_041182785.1 Bacteroidota bacterium | reverse complement strand
AGAACGTACCATAGAACTTTGGTTGAGTAAATTGTTGATTCGTTTTATCGTTTGATCCAGAATTCGGGTTTCACCTCCTTGCGGAGGCGGTTATCTTTTCCAGCAGAATCTCCGCCAGTTTTTTTTTCGATTCAATCGTCCAGCCGGCTACATGCGGACTCAGCACCACATTGTTAAAGGCGTGTAACCTGTCGTACATCTGCTTTTCCGGTGCAGTAAATGTAGCAGGTTTTTCGTTTTCAAAAACATCCAGACACGCTCCGCTAACGCTTCCCTCTTCGAGTGCATGAATCAGGTCGGCTGTATTCACACATTTTCCACGGGATGTATTCACCAGAATGACTCCCCTGCGGCAGTTGTTAATGAACGATTTGTCAAAGAGATAACGGGTTTCATCGGTAAGAGGAAGATGCAAACTGATGATATCCGCTTCTTTCTGAATGACGTCCTGCGTTGTTTCCGTTACCCAGGGTTCATTGAGCGCATATCCGGCAGGTTTGTATTTATCCCGGGCCAGCACCTTCATTTCCATCCCCTGCAACTTTCTGGCAAACTGCCGCCCGGTGTGCCCGTATCCGATAATTCCGATTGTTCGGCCACTTAACTCGAAACCCCGGCAGGCTTCACGCTCCCAGATATTTTCTCTGACCTCCCTGTCCCCTTTCAAAAGTTTATTGGAGAGTGCCAGCAACATCCCGAGTGCATGTTCCGCCACTGCGTTTCTGTTACCCTCCGGACTGCTCACTACTGCCACATTTTTTTCCGCTGCATAAGCTCTGTCAACAATTTCCATCCCCGAGCCCAGCCTCCCCACAAACTCCAGCATTTCTGCTCTGTCAAGGAACTCCCGATTAACCGTAATTTTACTGTTTATGATCAATCCGGAGTATTCTCCAATGATTTCAAGTGTCTTTTCGGGTGCAATATTTGGTAAATAATCGCAAACATAACCTAATTTTAACAACCCGTCGGTCAAAATTGGGTGACAATCATCTGTAACAAGTACTTTTTTCACAGTGAGTGCTTGATTGTTTTGGCTATCAGGGGCTAACCTGGTCGTTTTTTTTAGTTTATTTGACGTTAAATCAGAACTTTGCAGTCCGATAAACGGATGATTCCACAAGCTGCAAGTTTTTTCCGACAAGCGGCAAAGATATTCAGACGAACACATGAAATACATCTTTTTTTTAGTTCTGCCAACTTTGTTCATTTCCGCGTGCAAGCAGGGAGATAAAACCCCTGTTTTTAACCTTAAATGTTACGTTCGGTACGATGTAGCTTCCGGACAGGTAACAGCGGAAGCAAGTATGAGTGAAATTTCATCGGGGAAGGTGGTGGAAATTCCCGACAGAATCCGGTATCAGAGTATCCCGATGAAACTGCTCCCGGCGGTTGGTATCACCTATCAGTACAGTTACGCAGCCGGCTTTGTGCCCGAACACAGGTTCAACTGGATTGGTACGGATGGCGAAAAGAACGAATTCGTCATGGGTATTCCTTCCATAGACAGTTTCAGTATGGATGGCAGCACTATTGCCAATAACCAGCCGGCCCGGCTATCGTGGAAAGGCGAACCGCTTCAAAAAGGTGAAACGCTGGTTATCATGTGGGAAAACAGCGAGGAAGGCCTTACCAAACCCATGGAGGTCACTACTACCGTGGGAAAACCCTACATAGATTTTCCGGCCGGAAAACTTAGTGAACTGACACCCGGCAAATGGACGCTTTATCTTGTCAGAAAAAAACTGACCAAATCGGTAGTGAACGAATATCAGACAAGCGGTATTATGGAATACTACACCAAACCTGTAGAGCTGACAGTTACCGGCGGATAGTTTCCGAGGCTGGAGTACCCTATTTCACATTCCAGACATTTTTGCGCATCGCACCAGTGTTTCCTCAGATGAACAAGCGCCTGGCTGTGTGCCGCATTGGTTGGTCGTTCGCCAATTTCGTGCCAGTATCTTGTGATTTTATTCTGTTCAGGAGGTATTTCCTCGAGCAACAACCGCGCCTTTTCAAGCAGTTCTTTGTTTCCTTTCAACTTGCCCATACAATATATAACGGGCACAAACGTATTCAGTAATATACTGCGGATGAAATCGTCACCGGTCTTTTTCCCTCCTGTTACCGCAGATTCTTTCCCAAAGTCGTAGTGAGTTTTCCAGTAGTCGCCCGGTTCTACAGTCAGGACTTCTTCCATTTCTGTCCGGTTTCCGGCGGCCAGAAGCGCTGAAAGAGGGAACGGATTCTTTTGCAGCAGCGCAGCAAACAGTGCTATCCTTGCCGTCGGAAATCCGGAGGGGCGCATTCGCATGTATTTCCACTGAGAGGCTTTGATGGGGCTTAATCCGAATTTATGTCTCAACAGCGCATACTCCCTCCGGAGCAGTGAGGGATATTCTTCTTCATAACGACGTTCCAGCAAACCAGCCTGACCGAAGAAAAGTGCTTCCAGTTGAATAAGACTGCTGCGAAGTCGTGCGGGTATCACAACCGGTACCGACCGGGCGAGTGCTTCAAATGGTTCTGTGTTGATTTGCAAACCGAAATTTCTGGCAAGCAGTCTGTAGAAAGTTTCGTCCCAGTGCTGACGAGTCTCCCCGAGCAATTTCGCTACGTCCGCAGATTTTTGCTCCAGACGCTCTGTGAGAATTTGTTTCAGCCAGTTGCGGCGTATCTCTTCCGGTACTTCACTCCAGAATTTACTGCAGGGTATCCCTGAACGCTGCTGTTCAAGTTGTCTGTACTGATGAATAAGGCGCGGCGGAATTTTGCCCTTCAGTTCGAGACACGGTATGCGGTTGCCGCTCGCGGAGATAACCGGTCTGTCTTCCTCGTAAACTACGTGAAGGAGCACATTGTCATACGCCGGATCGCCGCTGTGTCCGTGGGCATCCCATTCAGATGCCTGAACGTGGAGTTCAATATTTCCGGCCCAAAGAGCACCGTCCATTCTGACACGTGCATTGAAAAAATCGGGGCCGGAGTGGCGGTTCCATTCGCCCGGGTGCAGTATTTCCAGCGGTTGCCCCTGGGTTGTTTTCAGGCTGTTACTGTCGAAGCGTTTCCATCGCCAGAGGAAGTGCAGGAAAGATTCACTCATTTGGTATCATTTTTCAAGGGTTGAAAGAAATGGTACTTCAAAGTTAAACTTTTCCGGCGAAGTTGTCAAGGGGTAATCGAGTTGAAAACAGGCGGGTGTTGTCGGCACTGCGACAACACCCGCCTGTCATACTTTATAAACACATCGTCATTACGACTAAAATGAGGAGTCTCGCACAGTCCTCTCAACCTGCTTCACTCACCGACACTATCTTAAAATCTGAATGAATCCTTTCAAAACACTGTGATTGGGAGATGGTCTGAAGAGGTAGTAGTAAGCAGCATCTGGCAGTGGCTTGCCCGATTCTCCGCGCAATTCGCCCCTCCATGCTCTGTCGGGAGCATTGTTGTAAGGTGATGCTTCGTACACCTTGTCGCCCCATTGGTTGTAGATCACCAGGTTATTCTGCGGATAGGATTCGATATCGAGGCATGGTATAATCAGATAGTCGTTGATACCGTCGCCATTAGGTGTGATGGTGTTGGGTACAAACTCGCACACGCGTTCGCGCGCAGTGATTGCCACAACAGCATCGTCGCACAGGTCTGGACAGGTTCTTGAGCAGATTCGGTAGAAGAAGTTGTGAACTACATTTCTTCCATCCGCCTTGAAGTCGAACACTCCGTTACCCAGATCTGTCAGACCGGGGAGGAAGGGTTCAATCAGTTCGAACACGTAGTCGTCTTCTTCATAAACGTCATTATCCAGCACACTGATTCCGGCAAGTTCCTCAATGGTTGCCACCTCGAAGTCCAGATCGTCGAATGCTTCGGGGAGTTTGCCAATCCTGACGAGTGCCGAATCAATCGGGGTAATACAGCCATTGATGTTGGCCGAAACCTGATAGATACCTGTTTTGGAGGCATCAAGGTCTATGATCATCAGGTCGCTGGTTGTCGGATAGGGGCCTTTCGGACCTGTCCAGGTGTATATAGCGCCCGGTATTGATGTGGCAGTCAGTACCACTTCATCACCTTCGCAGGCAATCAGATCGCTCACCTGGGGAGCGAGTTGTGTC
>JBEGNB010000033.1:0-6624 GCA_041182785.1 Bacteroidota bacterium | reverse complement strand
CCGCAAGGGCAGTATCACCATCAGTATTCAGGATATCTTCAGGTCACGCAGGAATGGCTCTCATACCGAGTCGGTACTTTTTATTCAGGACTCCTGGCGCCGCCGTGATGCCCAGCTGGTGCGCATGAATTTTTCATACCGATTCGGCAAATTTGATGTTTCGCTCTTCAAGAGAAAGAATACCCGGATGGAAGGTGAGGGAATGGAGGGATTCTGATCTACTGATAAACACAAGTAACTATGTCCAACTTGCAAATAACCTGGTCCGATAATATTGCTATCGTTACCATCAGTCGCGAAAAGGCACTGAATGCACTCAACCGTCAGACGATGGATGAACTGTACGAGTTCTTTTCTGTCACAGCACCCGCATCACCCGGACTGAAAGGAGTGATCATAACAGGTGCCGGTGAAAAGTCCTTCGTCGCTGGTGCCGATATCACCGAGTTCCTCGGACTGTCTCCCGCTCAGGGGAAAGAACTGGCTAAGCGCGGTCAGGATGTTTTCTTTCTGATTGAACGTTTTGACAAACCTGTCGTGGCAGCCATTAACGGTTTCGCCCTCGGCGGAGGTTGCGAACTGGCTATGGCCTGTCACCTGCGTATAGCCGGTGAAAAGGCCCGTTTCGGTCAGCCGGAAGTAAATCTGGGTCTGATTCCGGGTTACGGCGGTACCCAGCGCCTGGTTCAATATATCGGCAAAACAAAGGCCATGGAACTCCTCATGACTGCCGATATGATCGGTGCAGAGGAGGCACATCGCCTCGGCCTGGTCAATTATGTGGTGCCTGCCGGCGAGGAGGTGGGGAAAGCCACAGAACTGATTGAAAAAATAGCCACCAAAGCCCCCGTGGCCATCTCGAAAATCATTGCTGCTGTCAATGCTTTTTACACCGATGGTGTCAACGGTTTTGATGTGGAGGTCGGTGAGTTCGGCAATTGCTGCGCCACGGAAGATTTCAAAGAGGGTGCTTCCGCTTTTGTGGAAAAAAGAAAGGCCGATTTCAAGGGGCGCTGATACGACGGTATTGATTAATATTTTCAATCAGATCTTCCGCAATCCGGAGGTTGTCAAACTGATCAGCGCAAAATTTGCGGGCTGACGTTCCGATGGCCTCCGGATTGTATTTTCCGTCCAGGCAGTCACGCATGGCCTGATACCATTCCTCCGGCTTGTCGGCAATCAGACAATGTTTGCCAGACTCCGCGTTGATTCCTTCCATTCCAATCGTGGTGGAAATCACCAGCCGCCCCAGTGCCATCGCTTCCAGTATCTTTACCCGCATTCCCCCGCCCGAAAGCAGCGGGACCGCCGAAATGGAATGCTGAAGCACAAATTCTGATGCGTCAGGTACTTCTCCGTGAAATACAACACCGGCTGTTTCCAGGTTCTTCAGCCAGCCTGGTGCGTTTCGGCCTGCAATGTGAAAGGTTAGTTCAGGAAATGCTGGACGAAGTAAGGGCTTCCACACTTTGTCAAGGAACCAGCGAAGCCCCTCCTCATTAGGCATCCAGTCCAGCGAACCAATAAATCCTATGCTGAGCGGCTTTTTGAAACTCTCCTGGTTCACCGGGTAATCTTTTACATGAATACCGATGGGAATACCGATGAAATCGCCGGACGTACCAAGCGACTGGAAGGTTTCCGCATCGCGGCTTGTGACGGTACCGGGTATATCGCAAGCATTAACTGCGGTGATTTCGTATCTTTTCAGTCGGCCTGCCTGCAGATTCAGGTACCATTTTTTTAACTGACCCGAATTTCGGGCTATACGCTCCCATATTTCGTGCTCGACGTTGTGCGCGCGCAGGATCACGAGCGTGCGCGGGGAAATCGCTCTGATGGTCTCTATATAGGGAGCAACGAATACTGTTTCCATAATAACTGCATCGAAGTCGGTCCGTCGGAGTATCCTGGTCAACTCCAATCGAAACCGGGCACTCACAAATCTGCTGACGTGATAGGATTCTCCGCTGACCAGATTCAGCATCGCATCGGCCAATTTCACGCGATTATCAATGAAAACTGTGTAAATATTGCGATAATAGTTGAAGTCAGGTGGTAGTTTGTCTATATCAAACCAGTGCTTGCTGGTGTTCATGGACAGCAGCGATACCTCATGCCCGAGCGAAGCAAGGGCGCTGGCCAGGCAGGTGCTTGCAATGGCCGCGCCGTCTTTCAGCGGGTACGGGAATTTATTACAAAGTTGCAGAATCTTCATGTTGTATCGTTTGCGCGCCAAAGATTACGCCAAATTTTATGACCTTTGCAGGCATGGTACTAACGGCATCAAATATACACAAGTCTTACGGATCACTCGCGATACTCAAGGGTGTCAATCTGGAGGTGCAAAAAGGTGAAATAGTCAGCATCGTCGGCAAGTCCGGCGCGGGCAAAAGTACACTTCTCCATATTCTCGGCACGCTCGATTCGCCCGACAGCGGGAGTGTTTCCATTTCCGGAACTGATACCAACCGGATGTCGGCCAAACAACTGGCTGCCTTCAGAAACAGAAATATAGGCTTTGTATTTCAGTTTCATCACCTGCTGCCCGAATTCACCGCGCTCGAAAACGTGTGTATTCCCGGATTCATCGGAAATATCAATGAAAGTGACGTCAGAAAAAGAGCTACAGAACTGCTTGATTATCTGGGTCTTCGCGACCGGCTAACGCACAAGCCAGCCGAACTCAGCGGAGGTGAGCAGCAAAGGGTGGCGGTGGCCCGCGCACTCATAAACAACCCTGCAGTCATTTTTGCCGACGAGCCAACCGGAAACCTGGATTCTCAGTCTTCCGGCGACCTGCACAACCTGCTCCGGCAGCTCCGGCAGGAATACAACCAGACTTTTGTCATCGTTACCCACAATAAAGAACTTGCCGAACTTTCCGACCGCTGTCTCGAGATGAAAGACGGCCTTCTTGTATAAAGCTTGTATGTGCCGTTTTCTTCTCTTTTTTCTGTTATCCTGTTGCACGGATCTGGTGGCTCAAAAGGCCTCCGCTGACCTCAAATCAGTGAGCTTTTCGGGAAAACCCAAAAATATTATCCTGATGATCGGCGACGGGATGGGGCTTTCACAGGTGTCGGCTCACTGGTACTGGGAGGGTCCCGACAATATCTTCAGACAATTCAGCACTATCGGTTTTCATACAAGTCACTCATCGGATAATCTGGTGACCGACAGCGCTGCCGGCGCTACGGCGTTTTCCTGCGGCCATAAAACAACCAACGGTGCAATCGGTATTTATCCCGATGAGGCTGCCTGCGGAGGTATTGTGGAGGATCTAGAAAAGGCTGGTTATGCAACCGGTATGGTAGTGACCTGTACTGCGACGCATGCAACTCCCGCTTCTTTTATTGCGCATCGCGAACTGAGGGCTTTCACCGACGAAATTGCCCTTGATTACCTGCAAACACCTTTCGACTGTCTGATCGCCGGAGGTGAAAGTAATTTCAGAGGCCGCCTCGACAAGAAAGATCTGATTGATTCACTTATTGTGCGGGGGTATGCCGTGAAAAGCGGATCACAGATGAAGGAAATACCGGGAAAAGGCGAAAAACCCTTTGTTATTTTCACCGATAAACAGGAGCCACCCACAGCATCGGGTGGCAGGACATACCTGCCTGCAGCCACGCGTATGGCCTTCAATTTCCTGAAAAAACGATCAGACAAGGGCTTTTTTCTGATGGTAGAAGGAAGTCAGATAGACTGGGCCGGGCACGCAAACGACCGCAACTGGCTGAGGGCCGAAATGCACGATTTTGACCGGACTATCCGGGCAGTTCTGGAGTTTGCAGCTGCCGACGGAGAAACGCTGGTAATTGTTACAGGCGACCATGAGTGTGGCGGACTGGCACTCAACAAAGGGGCCGGAAAAACAGATTTCAAGGCAGAATTCTCTACCAGACTGCACACAGCGTCGTGGGTGCCTGTATTTGCCTACGGCCCCGCCGCAAGCATGTTTGCCGGTGTTTACGACAATACCAGTATATATAGTAAAATGAGGGAGGCTCTGGGCAGGTAAGAGCCTGTACCCTACCCTTTTGCTTCCCGGCGCTTCAACTCATCGCGGATTCGGGCAGCCGTTTCGTAGTCTTCAGCATCCAGCACTTCCTGGAGTCGGTTCTTCAGCGTATCAACCGGCCAGTTCTCGAATGAACTGTCATCCAGCGTGGGTGTGGTTACCGATACGGAGGAGTATCCTCCTTCCTGTTCATCGAGAACCACACCGGCCGCTTCGAGAATGAAATCATAGGTAAAAATGGGACAATCAAATCGTACAGCCATTGCAATGGCATCAGAAGTACGGGAGTCAATCTCGAACAACTCCCCGTCCTTCATACAAACCAGTCTGGCATAGAAAATACCATCCAGCAGATTGTTGATGATAACCTCCTTCAACTTAACCTGAAACGTATCGAGTGCGTTTTTGAAAAGATCGTGCGTGAGGGGTCGGTTGGGCGTCATCTGCTCGAGGGCTACAGCAATGGCCTGCGCCTCAAAGCTGCCAATAACAATGGGTAAACGCCTTTTGCCACGCTTCTCTCCCAACACAACTGCATAGTTATGCGATTGAGTCATGCTGTGTGAAAGGGCGACAATTTCCAGTTCGATTCGTCTCATTCGATGTATTAAGTTTCTGCGTAATCGGTTTGATGGGTATTATTATCAGGATTTGAACTTGCGGAGAGCATCTGTCAAACGCGGTACCACCTCGAAAAGATCGCCCACCACTCCGTAATCAGCGGCTTTAAAGAAAGGTGCTTCCGGATCCTTGTTGATTACAACGATGGTTTTGGAGTTGTTCACACCCGCCAGGTGCTGTATGGCACCGCTGATACCGATCGCGATGTACAGGTTCGGACGTATGGCAATTCCGGTTTGTCCCACGTGCTCGTGGTGCGGACGCCAGTGGCTGTCGGCTACCGGCCTTGAACAGGCGGTAGTGGCTCCCAGTACGCCGGCCAGTTCTTCCACAATGCCCCAGTTAGCGGGGTCTTTCATGCCGCGACCGGCCGAAACAACAACTTCGGCCTCCGGCAGCGGAACAATACCCTCCTGCGTGCGCGCGGACTTAACGCGTACGCGACTGGCTGGTACTGTAACTGACTGATTTTCAACGGAAACCGGGCTTCCCATCGTTTCGGGCCTGACAGCATTGCCCATGAGGGTGACTACATTGACGGTGCCACTGAGTTCATATTCGGCGATGGCCTTGCCTGAAAAAACCGATTTGCTTACTCTGACTGCTCCGCCATTCACCGAAGGAAGGCTGTTGATGCCGGAAGCAATGCCGGCTTCGAGCCTGACGGCCACACGGCCAGCTACTGCCTTGCCGGTAGAAGTATGACAAAGCACCACCAGTTTGGCGCCATGCTGTCGGGCCACGTCAGCGATAACCGACGCGTAAACCTGACCGTCGAGCTGAGTGAGTGAGGCATCTGCAATATTGATCACCTTGTGCGCACCGTAAGTACCAAGCACTCCGGCGTCGTTTACGGGTCCGAGCGTAAGGGCAACACACTCACCTCCCATGATATCAGCCGATTTACGGCCATACGTAACGGCTTCGAAAGCCGCCTTCTTGAATTGTCCGCGATGGGATTCTGCAAATACGAGTACCATATTGTCAGGATATTTCGGGTTAAGAGATAACTTTGGCTTCTTCGTGCAACAGGCGCACCAGCTCGTCCATATTGGCCGGATCAACCAGTTTGACGCCCGCTTTGGCCGGAGGAAGTGTGAACTGTGTGGCTTTGGTCTTGTCGTCGAAAGCACAGGGCTGTACCTCCGTGAGCGGCTTGGTACGGGCTGTCATGATACCGCGCATGTTCGGGATGCGCTGTTCTGCCATTCCCTTTGCAGCACTAAGTACGAACGGGAGATCTACCTCAAGTTCCTCTACCCCACCCTCTATTTCGCGCTCCAGTGAGGCCACCGTGCCGTTCAGATCGAGTCGGGATGCGTTGGCGATGTAGGGCAGACCCAGATGTTCTGCTACCATGGCACCTGTTTCTGCACCGTTGTAATCAATAGTCTCCTTGCCGAAGAAAATGATGTCGAAGTTGCCGGATGCGGCGTACTCGGCAATCTGCCTGGCTGTATAGGCAGCACTTTTCGGATCGGCATTGATGCGAACTGCCTCGTCTGCTCCAATAGCCAGCGCTTTGCGGATAGTGGTTTCATTCGATGCAGGACCCACATTCAGGGCAACTACAGTACCGCCGAGGGCCTCCCTGATCTCGCATGCGCGTACCAGAGCATACCACTCGTCGTAGGGGTTCATGATGAACTGCACGCCCGCAGCATTGAATTCCGAACCCTCGGCATTGAAGGAAATCTTTGCGGTGGTGTCAGGCGTTTGGCTGATACAGACTAAAAACTTCATTTTGAATTGGTTAGCTGCAAGTGTTAAAGTTTATGTTTATTTTTGCGGCCCGCAAAGGTAGTCTTTTTGACCCGCTGTTAAAAACTTCCTGCGAAGTTTCCCCTGGAGCACTTCCAGGATTTTTTGCCTTCGGCCATGGCAGGTGTTTTTTCTTGCCCGGCAGAAAATCCTGAATACGCTCTAAGAAACAAAGTCCGGTTATTTTCGTTCAATATATGATCATTCATTCTCAC
>JBEGNB010000032.1:0-3473 GCA_041182785.1 Bacteroidota bacterium | reverse complement strand
GGCTGGACGAGGCCCTGTTGCCTTATGACGGCCTTGCAGAGAGCGAGACCAGGCACCGCAATTTGATTCGCGACGACGAAATGGCTGATTGGGTACACCGGCTGCGCAAAAAATCGGGTACGGCCGGACAGATACTGCTGGTAGTGGAAGCCTGCCATTCGGGCAGCAGCAGCAGAGGGCTCAGAACAAATTCAGTGAACAGCCGGTATAAAATGACAAAATCAGGGGAAGACGACAAAGAACTGGCTCCTTTTGTGGCGTTTTATTCCAGCATGCCCCACCAATCGAGCCTAGAGATGAATGTGGAAGGCGGCGAACGCATCGGACTGCTCACCTGGGCCTTTTGCAAGGCGATGTTGCAGACTAATGAGAAGAGCACCTACAGAGGACTTTTCGAACAGACGGTTTTATACGTCCAGACGCTCAGCTACAAACAAACACCGCAAATAGAGGGAACAAAAGATTTGCTGGTATTCGGCGGCGCCGTAGTACCGCCCCCAACCTATTTCAGAGCCATAACAATGATCAACGACCGGGAGCTGCTGCTTCCTGCCGGACTGATTCAGGGGTTGCGGGCTGGCAGTAAAGTGGTGCTGTATCCACCTGAAACAAGAGACACTTCGTTGGTAGCCCCGCTGTCACATGGACAAGTACAGGAAAACGGGTGCGGACTGTACGAGTCCACTATACGGCTCAACCATCCTGTTTCTGAAGAGGAAGGAGCGGCTGCCTGGATATTCGTCAGGGAGCGGCAGTTTGCGGAGAACAGTCTGTTTGTGCATATCAAGTCCGACGACCCGGCCAGTACCGCCCGATTACAGCAGGGCCTGTCAGAGCTGCCATCCATCCTGATATCAGAAAGTCGGGAAGGTGCGCTTCTGATCAGTAAAACCGGGACAAGGCTGCAGTTACAATCAGAGGAGGGCGATATACTATGGGAAACAGCATACAGGAAGGAAGATGAGGAAAAGGCCGTTACTGCCATGCAGGAGCAACTGGGCAACTGTCTGCAGGCCCGATTCCTGATCGGTCTGGAATCCGGGGAGAGTCCGTACAAAATAGACTTTACCGTGCAGACGGGCAGCAATGCAGAGGATTTTTCAGCTGTTGGAAGATTGAAGGTACACAGAGACACCGCATTTCTGAGGATAGTGAACCGAGGCAACAAAACCGTTTTTTACTCCATTATTGACATAGATTCCCGGAATCGAGTGAGCATATTGCTTCCCGGCGAGACGGGCAATCCGGCCGATTACCGCCTGAAGCCAGGTGAAACCAGTCCGCTGCACCGGGTTCGGTTCGACACCCCGGGCAGGGAAGTACTTAAGCTGATAGCCACCCCCGCGCCCGTTGATCTTCGTCCGGCGCTGGCCAATCGCCGCAGGAATTACCGGGAAAGAACTCCTCTGGAAGCCTTGTTTGACAGACCCTCCCGAGTAGCAGTACCGGTACGGGGAACAGGCGAGAATTACAGCAGCGTTGAGGTGGGGGTAGCGACTGTCATACTGGAATTAATCAGATAAAAAATCACCACTGACATGAGCATGAAATTTCGATACATAATTCGGGCAGCTTTTCTGTTTGCTACGCTGAGACTGGCCGGGCAAACACCCGACTCCACAACAGCCGTTCAAACGCTGGACAGCCTGTACAAAGTGGTTCGTGAAATCACTCCGAAAGCACAATACGAACGGGCAGAGGAAATATGTGCCCGGGCGGCTGTTATCGCAGAAAACACCTTTGGAATAAATTCCGGTCCATATGGGAACTATAACTATGTTCACACCTATGTAAAGCTGATGAGCGGAAAATATGAGGAGGCCCTGCCCTATGCCATACGTGCCCGGGAGCTGATGGCAAAACACTACGGACCTGAGGACATTACTTATGCGCGGTCAGTAAACAATCTAGCCATCTGTTACCGAAATCTGGATAACTATGAAGCCGCTGAGCCGCTCTATCTGGAATCACTGGGCATAAGAGAACGGAAAGCCGGCAAGGAAAATGCCGATTATGCCATGGCACTCAATAACATGGGAAATTATTACTATGTAATCGGCAAATACCTCGAAGCGGAAAAACTGCATCTGGAGGCAAGAGCCATCCGGAACAGGGTTTTGCCTGAAGGGCACCCCGACTACCTGCTGAGCCTCTTCAATCTGGCCAATATCTACTCTGATTTGGGCAATTATGAAGAAGGCGAGAAGTTATTTCTCCAGGTCAAGTCCATTGAAGAAAAATTCCCCGAAAAAAGCAGGAAGGAGTACGGACAAACCCTGAACAACCTCGGGAATCTCTATCGCCGGGCGGGAAACTATGCCAGGGCAGAAGAGATGCTGACGGCATCGCTCGCTGTCAGAGAGGAAGTGCTCGGGAAAAAACATGCCGACTATTTCCAGTCGCTTGAAAATCTCGGTATCGTTTACCGGCGTAAAAAAGAGTTTGAAAAGGCTGAAGGAATATTTCTGGAGTGTGTTCAGAACAGCCTTGAAAAAAATGGCGAAAAAAGTGGAGATTATGCCCGATCAATGCACAATCTGGCCAATATTTACCTGGATACAGGCAGATATCCGGAAGCTCAGCAACTCTGTGAAAAAGCGATTGATATCACAACAGAGGTTTATGGAGTTCATTATTACCAGCACAGGGCTATACTGTCCTCGCTGGCCAAATCATATTTTGAACAGAACAACCAGGTGGCCTGGAAATCAACCCTTTATCGGCTGAGGGATCTTGGACATACCGAAACCGAGGATGCAAAAAAGTTCCTTTCGCCGCATGAACTGGAAGTATTCGTTAATGAGAAAGGAGGCTTTACCCTCGACCACAGTTTGCTTCAATACGCCTGGAATACAGGGGGAAAAGAGGTTGCGGGTGATTGTTACAATGAATTGCTGTACTTCAAAGGCTTACAACTAAGCGCCGGAGATTTTCGCAGGGTAAACACAACGACCGATTCTTCATTGACAGCCAAGTACGATTCGCTGAAGATTATTCATCGCCAGATTGCCAGGCAGTACAGCATCCCGAACTCGAGACGGGACCATCAAAAACTGATAAAACTCGAGGAAACCTCCAATTTGCTGGAAAAAGAACTTGTCCGGGTTATTTCCGGTTTTGGTGAGAATAATATCAAAATTGATTATAAACAGGTACAAAAAACACTGAAAAGTGGTGAAACTGCGGTCGAGTTTACTCATTTCATGGAACCAAATGAGCTTAAGGTAGTGTACGCGGCTTTTGTACTTTTTTACGGAGATACAACAGTCAGCTACCTGCCGCTGTTCCTGGAAGAGAAACTGGAAGCACTGCTGAACAGAGTCGGCGACAATGCCAACGCTACCAACAGTCTGTATGCAACCAGAAGCGGAGAGCTGCTAGATGCCACTCCGGTCTATGGTACCGACATGTACAACCTGATCTGGAGACCGATAGACAGCCTTCTCCGGGCAAAATCGGTTAAAACAGTGTAC
>JBEGNB010000031.1:0-14500 GCA_041182785.1 Bacteroidota bacterium | reverse complement strand
GAAAACATCACCGCCAGGAAAAAAACCTTCTTGAGAAGAGTTGTCATTTTACGGAAAATTAGTTTGTTAGATTTCGTCTTCGAAATTGAGGCGCGAATTTCTGCTTTTATGACGTTTTATTTGCAAAAAGTATATATTAATATGGCAAAAAAAGCCATAATTAATACAACATTAACGGGATGCCGGTGAAATCACGGGCATCCTGCCGGTTTTACTCGCGACTTGTTTTGACAAGCCGCGTAACAGCCCTGGCAGGGAGTAGCCCGTCCTTGAGCATAATACGCTGCGCGTCACCAGCCAGATAGGATGCAAAACCAGCCCCCAGGCCATTCCTGCGCGCCTGCGCATTGATGATGTACATGCACCTTTTGAATGGGTATTTGCCCGTGGCCAGATATGCCTGATACGGGCCATAGCCCTCCTGCCCTGCTTCGGGGGCAATGTCTGCAATGCGTATCTCCCTTCTGAATTTCTGTACGCCCTTGTCATCGGTATCGGAAATCCAGTTGGCAGCAATAATACCAATCGCATTTTTGCTCTTCGTTACATACCTGATAACCTCCTCATTGGTTTTCAGTGCGGAGGCCGCGGGCGACAAAGCCGACCCGTCGGCAATAATGGAATCACGTACATACCTCAACGGACCGGACGTCGGGTGATCGAATACCAGACGAATGTCGCCGAGTTTCGATTTCGGATTTATTTCCGACCACTTTGTCACCCTGCCGGTCAGGATATTCTTTATCTGCTCTACCGTAAACACAGAGTCTGTATTGGCCGGATTGGTCACAAAGGCAATGGCATCGTAGGCAATAGGTGTCTGGGGTGGCTTGAACCCGCGTGATTCAAAATATGACATTTCCTCCCGGGTAAGCTGGCGCCCCACCACAACCACCTGGACAGAATCGTCCATCAGTGCCTTTATGGCCTCCCCCTCCGACACATAGCGGGCGTCTATCTTTGCCGTCCGGTAAATGGAGTCAAAAACATCTATACTCGAAGCTATGACAGGCTGATATCCCTCATCTACCATGATTCGAATACTCCCGGTCGTGATGGTATCGAGTACCTTACCGTCCTTACTCTTTTCCTGGCAGGAAAAGAGAGCGGTAACAAGCGCAGCAAAAACAAAATACCTGCAATTCATAGTGTTCGTTTTGAGATTTCATTCAGTGGCCCTGCCGTAATCTGCCCAGACGCGCCATCCGCGGAATACCCCGTAAATGAGTACCATGGCCGTAAAGATGTTCCTGAAGTCACGAGGGACTCCCGGCAGAAAGGAAGGGTCGAGAAGTAACCAGATTCCAAGTATGATGTAAAAAACGGTCATGGACAGCCCTATGTAGAACATCGGGCTGCGAAAACTTCGGCGGTTTCTTATTCTTTCATCAGACGACATGGCAACTTTTTTGCAGTGTTATGCGGTAACCGGGGTTATGTATGGGAAGATGCAAATTTCTGTACAAATGACCGGAACGACTGCAATATATGAAATAAAAAACAGCGTGTCATCAAGAAAGACAGAAATTCGTCAGAATTCCGCGTAATACTGCTTCAGCATCGGGTCGGTTTCACTGTCCATGATCTCCCTGATAATCATTTTCATCCGGGCTTCGCGCTGCCGGTCCCCCTCTTCGTCATACTTCTTCCTGATATCTGAAATAGCCTTGGTACAGGCAAATCTGCGCCACACGCTCTGTTTCATATCTTTGGAAACATCGCTGAGTCTTGTCACTCCCGCGTCAAGGATATCGGTATTGTTAACCGACAAAAGTAGTTTTCTGTAGTTATCGAAGAATGAAAAAGCGTCATATCCATCGGGCTTGTCGAACTTGCTTTCAAAGAAACGCAGATTGGCTGTATCAGGCACAAGGCAATACAAATCCGACAGGATGGCCACAAAGTCATCGGTATCTGTCTGTTCCAGTATTTTACCGGCTTTTGCTGCGGCGGCAGGATCAAGTGCCGCAAGTCCGTTCAGTGAGGCTCCTATCACATTGTTGGGCAGATCCGGCGAAAGTCCTTTTTCAAAAACAGGGCGGTATGCCGGCTCTTTTAATCTGCCGAGAAAGTCAATACAGGCAGCCCGGATATCCGAATCGGTATCGGACTCGGCCATCCGGATGATATCGGCAAGCAGCGCAGGATCGGCAGGATTGAGTGCCCCGATTGCCATGCGACGGATTACTTTCGACGAATCTTTCAGTGCCTCTTTGCTCACTGTCTCTGTCAGTTCAGATTCAGCATACTGCAACCCGGTCAGTGCCTCCACTCTGTCTCTGAACAGCGGGGCATGGCGGTACATGAATGCCCACTCTTCCGGCGTGTGATTGTCGGTCTTCTCACACAGGAGTCCCTTGTCTGCATCCACATTTATGAGAGCAGGCTTGCCGGGAAGATCAAAATAGAATGTCTGCTCTCTTTTTGCAACCCGGATGTTGTGCCGTACTGAATTGCCGTCGGCATCATAGATATCCACCGCAAGCGGCAAATTGAACACCCTGGTTACCTGATCACCTTCCTGCGACTGGCGTATAGTAACCGACGCTTTTTTGACATTTTCCTCCCAGCCATAGGAGATATCGAGTACCGGATGACCGGCGCCGATGAACCACTGGTCAAAAAACCAGTGCAGATCCTGTCCGGTTACTTCTTCGAATGCCATACGGAGCTCATCCACCTCCACAGCAGTATATTCATTGTCCCGGAGATAGCGATTCAGCGCTTCAAAAAACGCTTCATCGCCCAGCTGGAGCCGGAGCATGTGAAGTACACATCCGCCCTTGTTGTAGGAATGGGCGTCAAACATATCCTCGCGGCTGTTGTAGCCGTAATGGATGAGCGGGTGTCCGCCACCGTAAGCCGACTCAACATACCCCTGTTGTTCGTTCATCAGGTGGTTATCGGCGGCCTCTCTGCCATGTTTGTGCTCAAACCACAGATACTCCGAGTAATTGGCAAAGCCTTCATTCAGGGTAAGATTGGCCCAGTTTTCAGTAGTCACCAGATCACCAAACCAGTGGTGAAACATCTCATGAGCAACTACTTTTTCGTTGGTTTCGCTATCGAAACGAAGTTCACGGGCCGATTTCTGCATGAATTCGCCGAAGATGACCGCTGTGGTATTTTCCATGGCACCGCTTACATAATCGCGCACCACCACCTGCGAATATTTTTGCCAGGGATAAGGGTAGTTGAGTTTTCCGGAGAAAAACTCCAGCATCTCCACTGTATTCGGATAAATTTCGCGGGCTTGCGGCTCGAACTTCGGCTCGACGTAGTAGTCCACATCAATTCCGCGCCACTTGTCTTTCACCACGGCAAACTCCCCCACGGCCATCATAAACAGATACGGTGCATGGGGCTTGTCCATCTTCCAGTAATCGGTTCGGGTACCGTCGCTATTTTTCACCGAGGATACAAGCAAACCGTTTGAAAGCGTCTTGTATTTGTCATCAACCGTGATATACATCTCCTGTGTGCATCGCTCGTTGGGCTTGTCAACCGTAGGCATCCAGAATGAATTGCTCTCGGTTTCTCCCTGCGTCCATATCTGGCGGGGTTTTTCGGGGTCTGAACCGTCGGCATTGATGAAGTACAGGCCTTTGTCGCTGGTAATAGCATCCGAGCCACCAAACTCATCGCGCTCTTCCGGTTTCGCGAGGTAGGTAATCTGGAGGGCAAAAGTATCCTTGCGAGTGTATTTCCTTCCCAGATAAACTGTCAGCTTCTCGTTATCATAGTCATATTTGAGACTCCCCCCCTGTCCGGCAAATGTTACCTTGTCTATGTCAAAATTCTTTGCATCCAGTGAAACCCGGTCGGTACTGTAAAACCAGGGTTTCATCACCAGCGTGGCGCGGCCATTTGCCCTTCTTTTTGTCCAGTCGAAGGAAATTTCAACCTTTTCGTGAATGAGGTCTATCTCGAGTGTATGAGCCGGATTGTAGGGTGGCAGCGAATCCGGATTGATGGCTGCCGGCTCTTCAAAATCATAGACTATATCGTCTTCGCCGGTAACCGGCTTGCCAATGGTATCGTAAACACCCGGTTCTGTAATTCTGTCGGGTTTCCCGAGTCCGTTGCGGGCAGCTTTGGGCGTACAGGCAGCGAAAAGCAGCAAGGCAAAAGCGAGTGTTGTTGTCAGTTTTTGGAACATTAGGCCGAATTTCATGGTAAAATAGACGTGGGAAAGATGTTGATCAGTGTGTTATCAGACATATTTTTATAAATAACGCTGATTTTCGCAGAAAGTTATTCGTACTTCCCGACTTTTGCGGGAATATGGCAGAGCAAAATTTTGTTGACTACGTAAAAATCATGTTCCGCTCGGGAAAGGGCGGAGGTGGAAGTGTTCACTTTTTCAGAGGACCGGCAATACCCAAGGGTGGTCCTGACGGAGGCGACGGGGGCCGCGGCGGACATATTATCCTGCAGGCAGATCCGAATGAATGGACATTATTATCGTTAAAATTCACCAAGCATATCTACGCTGAAGATGGTCAGGGCGGACGAGGCGGACTGAAGACGGGCTCCGATGGAAAGGATGTGATTGTCAAGGTACCACTCGGCACGGTAGCCCGCGATGCGGAAACCGGCGAGGTACTGCTCGAAATCACTGAACCGGACGACCGGAAAGTACTGTTGTCGGGAGGTCGCGGCGGCAAAGGGAATAACTTTTTCAAAACAGCCACGCACCAGTCGCCCAAATATGCCCAACCCGGCGAATCAGGCGTGGAAATGTGGATTGTTCTCGAGTTGAAGGTACTGGCCGATGTCGGACTGGTAGGCTTCCCTAATGCCGGGAAAAGCACATTGCTGAGCGCAGTGACCGCTGCCAAACCCAAAATCGGCGATTATCCCTTTACCACACTCACACCACAGCTTGGAATTGTAAAGGTACGGGAAGGTCAAACGTTCATCATGGCAGATATTCCCGGTATTATCGAAGGCGCCCACGAAGGGCGCGGACTCGGTCACCGGTTTCTGCGGCATATTGAGCGCAACAGCATACTCCTCTTCATGATACCGGCCGATACCGACCGGAAAATCAGCGACGAATATCAGATTCTGATCAATGAACTGGAGGCGTATAATGAAGACCTGCTCGACAAGCCCAGGCTGCTGGCTATCAGCAAGAGCGACCTGATTGATGCCGACCTCGAAAAAATGCTGAAACCGACGCTTCCGAAGGGCGTACCAGTCATTTACATCTCGTCCATGACCAACAAAAATCTTCAGAAGCTGAAAGATGCACTCTGGAAGATGCTGAATGAGGAGCCGGAGTAAGGGTATTCAAACTTTGAAGTCCTCGAGGATAGTCCTGATGTCGTGTTGAAACACCTCTTCGTCGTTGTCGCAGAATACCACCTGTACTGGCAGAACAAACACAGGGATACCGTTGGAGAAGAAAAAATCGTAGAACGCTTCCAGTCGGGTAGCGTCCTTCTCTGTAGTCACAACAATTTTGTTGCGACTGTCCATACGCTGATACCTCTTCAGGATATCATTCATGTCGTCTTCCTTGAAAAAGTGATGGTCGGCGTACTCTGCAGTATGCACCGAGCGACACACTCCACCCA
Organism: Bacteroidota bacterium; assembly: GCA_041182785.1. Lineage (GTDB taxonomy): Bacteria > Bacteroidota > Bacteroidia > Chitinophagales > Saprospiraceae > M3007. Next base: position 8,918 of record JBEGNB010000031.1, on the reverse strand, counting down.
TGTACTGCAGCATATAATCAGTGTTGGCAATAGCACTGAGCAGCAGTACATCGGTGTCCAGATCCAGCGGCCGGCGGGTATCGGGTCGAAGCATATCATAGGGAAGCCCGTAATTATAACGCGAGAAGTAAACCCTCTGTCGCGGGTAGGGATCAATATCGCGGATAATTTTCCTTCGCTGTTCGGGAGATAAATCGGGAGGGCACTTGGTCACGATGATGATATCGGCCCTGCGGTATCCGCTTCTCCACTCGCGCAGGCGCCCGGAAGGCATCAGCCAGTCACGGGTGAAAAGCCGGCTGTACTCCGTCAGCATGATATGCATCAGGGGCGTAACCGCCAGGTGCTGGAATGCGTCGTCGAGCAAGACACAGTGCGTATCCGGATTTCTTTTGATGACTTCAGGCACACCCAGCGCCCTGCTTTCGCTTACGTTTACTGAAATACCGGGAAACTTTCTTTTGAACTGAAGCGGCTCGTCGCCCACCTCTGAAGCGCTGTCAATCGTGGAAACAGCCCGGAATCCGACAGTATTACGGCCATATCCCCTGCTAAGCACAGCTACATTGATATACTGGTCGAGCCAGCGCACCAGGTATTCTATGTGCGGAGATTTGCCTGTGCCTCCTACGGCAAGGTTCCCCACAGAAATAACCGGTACATCGAACCGGACACTCCTCAGAATTCCCGAGCGATAAAGCAGATTTCTGAGGCCCACAACGAGGCCGTAAACCAGGGAAAGCGGGAGCATAAGCACCCGGATTACTATATCTTCTGGCATGGAAAACGATTTGATGAAAGAAAACGCCGGACAGGCTATAAAGGTAAGGGTTTTCCCAAAAACAGGAAACCCCGGAAGGATAACCTGCCGGGATTTCTAAGTGGTACCTCCCAGAATCGAACTGGGGACACATGGATTTTCAGTCCATTGCTCTACCAGCTGAGCTAAGGCACCATGCTGTTTTGTAAAGCGGGGCAAAGATAACATCATTCTTTTCATACCAGCAAAGATTTTTTTGCGTTTTTTTGATCTTGTTTTCTGACAGCTCAATTTTGACTCTATGTTTGCCCGGTTGACAGCCCTTCCGTTCCTGTTTTTCACCCTGCTTTTTTTATACCTGGCCTGGAGCGTTGACAGCTCCTATGCGCCCCTGATGGTACCCTTTCTGATTATTACAGCCGTTATTTACATACTTTCCCCTCAAATTAACTGGTGGTGGTACAGCAAGCATCCGCCCCGGCTTGATGCATCCATGCGTCAGACACTGGAGCGAGTGAGTATTTTCTATGGCAACCTGTCTGAAGAAGAAAAAATTCGTTTTGAAGGAAGGGTGGCCCTTTTCAGGATGGGTACCGACTGGACAGCCCTCGACTGGCCTGAAGATGACCTGCCGCCCGACGTGGAACTGGCCCTGGCATCCCAGGCAGTTACACTCACTTTCGGAAAAGAGGATTTTCTTTTCAAAAAGTTTGAGAAGGTGATCGTTTACCCGCGCCCGTTCCCCAGTCCGGAACACCCTTACTTTCACTCGTCGGAACTATACGAACCCGATGGATGCCTCATTTTCTCGGCTGAAAATCTCATGCTCGGGTTTTACCGGCCTGCTGAAAACTACAATACAGGCCTGCATGAGTACGCAAAAGCCTTTGTCAAGTGGTTTCCGGATGAGGAATGGCCCGTTTTCGAGGACATGGACATTTGGGAAAAACTGGATGAAATAAGCGGAATGGACAGAGAAAAAGTGGAAAAAACGGTCGGGCTGGCAGGAATAGAACCTGTTCCGGTAGCCATACACCACTACTTCAACTTTCCGGAGGCATTCAGAAAGCACGACGAGCACCTGTTCTCGTGTTTTGAGCGTATATTCGCGGTGAAATCCTGAAAAATGCAGTTAAAAACAACCGGAATCGTTTTCAGATCGGTGAAATACGCCGAGACCAGTGTTATTGCCGATATTTTTACGGAGGATAAAGGGTTGCACACCTTCATCGCGGGGGGAGTGCGTTCAGCAAGAGCCCGTATGCCATACAGCCTGTTTCAGCCCATGATGGTAGTTGATCTGGTAGCCTACTACCGCGATGATCCCAACGCCATGAACAGGCTGCGCGAAATGCGGGTAGCCGAAGTATGGCAGCGAATACCGTTTGATATCAGACGTGGGGCCGTCGCGCTGTTTATGGCAGAAATATGCCGTAAATGCATACAGGAAACAGAGGAAAACAGGGAGCTGTTCCATTTTCTGATAAACACCCTGCGCTGGCTTGACCAGACAAGCCACCCGATTGCGAACCTCCACCTCCATTTCCTGCTGGCATTGGCCGGATTTCTCGGGTTTCAGCCACACACGGAATACGAAAACCTGTCCGATAACATATATTTCGATCTCAAGGAAGGTGTTTTCACTCCTGAACGACCTTTTTCTTCCGCCTTTCTGGAACCTGCGGGAGCAAACAAAATGCTGGAACTGATGGGTACCCCACTCGAATATTGCCACGAAATTGTACTGTCGAGAGGCGAACGAAAAATACTGCTGGGCAAACTGCTGCACTTCTACGAGCTCCACGTTCCGGGCTTCAGTGGCGTGAATACACCGGATATCCTGGAGATGGTGATGGAGTGACAAGCCGTAGTAAAACCGCTAATTAACCGGACCAGGAGGGTTAGGGTGTGTCTGAAAAATACATGCCGGCCCGAAAGCGCATCTTTTGGAACCTGTCCGACAGGTCTTTTTCGGGCAATATAACCCGATATTACCCTCAAAAGCACCTTTATCCAGAGCCCAAAATCTGCTGTTTTCGACCTCGCCAGTATTTTTCAGACACACCCTGGGATACAGCATTTTTAAAATTAACGAAATATTTACATCTGTCAAAACGGTCATTTTACCCCAAAAAAGGCATATTGATGACTATTTTTACCCAAAAAAGAGCGCAGAGTATCTGACAATTAAAAACTGCCCCTGCATTATTATCCGGAAAAAATACCTTTGCGTACCTAACTGTTCAGAATCAGATTTTTGCGACTATCAAACGCATACATCCATTCTTCTTAACGCTTTAAAGCTGCAGCTCGCTTTTGGCTGTGGTTTTGTGAAATGAAAAAAAATACTGGTCTTTCCGACGTTCATGCTGCCGCTGCCACTGGCCGGTGCCTGACGGGTGTTTTTTCCGGCTGCTTCTTCCGGCAGACGTTTTTTTCAAACTGCCTTCCGCGTCCGTCAGGATTGCGACGATAATTTTCTGTTGATCTGCTGATCAGACTTGCCGCAACCGAAATATCCGTTGCGTGCCATTCCCTTGTCTTGTTCACCGGCTACCGGCGACAGGACACTGGCGCACCTCTTTTTTTCACTCCTGACTCAGGCATCAAACAATGAAATCTCCTTTTTTTAAAGTTATTGTTGCAAGCGAAGCACATTTTGACTTTGCACCGCTCATTTGCGAGGAAATGGAATCCTCCGCAAGAGCACGCGGTACCGGTATTGCCAAGCGAACACCTGAATACCTGCGGGAGAAAATGACAGAAGGGAAAGCTGTCATCGCATTTTCGGAAACCGGCGAATGGGCGGGGTTCTGCTACATCGAGACCTGGGGTCACGGTAAATATGTGGCAAACTCGGGTTTGATTGTATCTCCACATTTCCGGAAGGGCGGACTGGCCAAACAAATCAAGCGAAAAATATTTGAACTGAGCCGGGAAAAATATCCGGATGCCAAGATTTTCGGTCTCACAACGGGGCTGGCAGTCATGAAAATCAACTCGGAACTGGGCTATGAACCGGTAACCTACTCCGAACTGACTGATGACGACGCCTTCTGGGCTGGCTGCCGGAGCTGCGTAAACTACGAAATCCTGATGAGCAAAGACCGAAAAAACTGCCTGTGTACCGCCATGCTGTACGATCCGGAGGAAAAAAAGCAGGAGATGATTATGCAGGATCCGGCGCGGAAGGCCCGCCGCATCAAGGTATTCGCAGAGAAATGGCGCCGGGCCATTTCCAGAGCCCGAACTGTTTTCCGCGACAAATTTGAAAGCGCTGCGGCCAGCGTAGTCACCCTGTTTCTTTAATTCACTGATATGAATCGAAAAAAAGTCGTTCTCGCCTTTAGTGGCGGACTGGATACTACCTATTGCGCCATTTACCTGAACAAGGTGGCTGACATGGATGTGCATGCCCTGCTGGTTCAAACCGGCGGATTTACCGCAGCCGAACTCGAAAAAATTGAGTCGCACGCGCAGGCGCTCGGAGTAGCCTCATTTGCTGTTGCAGATGTAACCAGGCATTATTATGATTCCTGTATCCGTTATCTGGTTTACGGAAACGTGCTTAAAAACGGCACGTATCCACTCAGTGTCAGCGCAGAACGCATCAGTCAGGCTATGGCCGTGGGTGAATATGCCAGGCAAATAAAGGCAGACGCCGTTGCACACGGTAGTACGGGAGCCGGCAATGATCAGGTGCGCTTCGATATGATACTCCAGAGTATGATCCCGGAGGCCGAGATTATAACACCCATTCGCGATCAGCGGCTGAGCCGCGAGGCAGAGATCGAATTTCTGAAACAACACGGTGTGGAGATGGATTTTGCCAAAGCGACGTACTCCATCAACAAGGGCCTGTGGGGCACTTCTGTGGGTGGGAAGGAGACACTCAACAGCAGAGAGCCGCTGCCCGAAGCAGCCTGGCCGACACAGATAACGAAGACGAATCCCGAAAATATCAGTCTCCACTTCAAAAAGGGTGAGCTGAAAAAAGTAAACGATATAGCATTTGAACATCCGACCGGGGCAATCAGCTACCTGCAGGAAATCGCCCAACCCTTCGGTATAGGTCGTGATATTCATGTGGGCGATACCATCATCGGCATCAAGGGGCGCGTAGGCTTTGAGGCTGCCGCTCCGCTGATTATCATCAAGGCCCATCATTTGCTCGAAAAGCACACCCTGACCAAGTGGCAGCTCAGCTGGAAGGACCAGCTTGCCTCATGGTACGGAAATTGGCTCCATGAGGGTCAGATGCTCGACCCCGTCATGCGGGATATCGAACAATTTCTGGAAAGCGCTCAAAGATCCGTCACCGGAACAGTTTTCTGTACGTTGCACCCCTGCCGTTTTACCCTGGATGGTATCGAGAGCCCGTACGATCTGATGAGCAGCCGCTTCGGAAGCTACGGAGAAATGAACAAGGGGTGGAGCGGAGAAGACGTGCGCGGATTTGCAAAAATCTTCGGCAATCAGACGGCGATTTACCACAAGGTTAACGGTCAACATGATGAAGAATAAGATCAGGGCGGGTATCGCAGGTGCTGCCGGTTATACGGGAGGCGAATTGCTGAGAATTCTTTTGCGACACCCGGATACAGAAATAGTGTTTGCCCACAGTAAAAGTAATGCAGGCAAACCCGTCAGTCATGTTCACCGCGACCTCTTCGGGGACACTGAACTAGTCTTCGCTGAATCAATGGATACCGGAAGTGCAGATGTGTTATTCCTGTGTATGGGACACGGTGAATCAAAAACACTGCTGGAATCGCTAAAACTAGCAGATCACCTTAAAATAATTGACCTCAGTCAGGACTTCCGGCTACAAAAGGACCGCCTTTCAGCCGAAAGACCTTTTGTTTATGGCCTGCCCGAACTTCACAGGGAGGAAATCAGGGCAGCCGGCAATATTGCCAATCCGGGATGTTTCGCCACGGCTATACAGCTCGCCCTGATGCCGCTTGCTCATGCCCGTTTGCTCGGCGATGTACACGTAACCGGTATTACAGGCGCTACAGGCGCCGGACAGAGCCTGCAACAGGCACTGCATTTCCCGTGGCGATCCAACAATATCTCCGCCTACAAAGCCCTGACTCACCAGCATCTGCACGAAATAAAGCAGTCGCTGGAAATACTTCAGCCCGGCAGACATACCGTTCACTTTATTCCATGGCGGGGCGATTTTGCCAGAGGTATCTTCGTCAGTTGTACCACTCCTTTCGAAGGAGGTGCCGGGTTGGCCCGACAGATGTACGAAGATTACTACAGGCATCAGCCGTTTACTCATGTTTCCCGGGAGGCAATTGACCTGAAACAAGTGATAAACACCAATAAATGCCTGATTCATACCGAGTATGCTGATGGTCAGCTGGTAATACATGCAGCCATTGACAACCTGCTGAAAGGCGCCAGTGGACAAGCTGTGCAAAATATGAACCTGATGTTCGGGCTGGATGAAACGACCGGACTGCTGCTGAAACCCGTAAACTTCTGACAATGAAGCTATTCGATGTATATCCGTTACAACCCATTGAGATCTCGCATGCGCAGGGCGCGTGGGTATGGGATGAACAGGGAAACAAATACCTGGATATGTACGGGGGGCATGCTGTGATCTCGATTGGGCATACTCATCCGCACTATGTCAAACGGCTGACAGAACAACTGGGTAAAATCGGATTTTACTCCAACTCTGTTCACCTTCGGATTCAGGAGGAGCTGGCAGAAAAGCTGGGTAGCCTGTCAGGGAAACCACACTTTCAGCTTTTTTTATGTAATTCGGGAGCCGAAGCCAATGAAAACGCCCTTAAACTGGCATCTTTTCATACCGGAAGAAAGAAAGTGGTGGCCTTCAGGGGAGCATTCCACGGAAGAACCTCACTGGCGGTGGCAGCCACCGACAATCCCAAAATAGTGGCACCCGTCAACCAGACCGACCATGTCATTTTCTCACCTTTTAATGATGAAACAGTACTGGAAAATGTTTTTTCCGAACAGGGAGAAGAGATTGCAGCTGTCATAGTGGAGGGAATACAGGGTGTTGGTGGTATCAACGAGGCGTCGGTAGCGTTCCTGAAAAAAATCCGCCAACTGTGTGATGCATGGGGAGCAGTTTATATTGCGGACGGGATTCAGTGCGGGTATGGCAGATCAGGCACATTTTTCTCCCACGACTACTGCGGAGTGGACGCCGACATATACACTACAGCAAAGGGTATGGGCAACGGCTTCCCGGTAGGAGGCGTGTGGGTGGGTCCGCAATTCAGATCCTGGCACGGCATGCTGGGTACTACTTTCGGGGGTAACCCGCTGGCCTGTGCGGCAGCTCTCGCAGTAGCTGAAGTGATAGAATCAGAATCTCTGATGCAGAATGCCGCTGAAACAGGCATATATCTTATGACACAACTGAAGGCCTGTTCCGGGATAACGGAAGTCCGCGGGCGCGGACTGATGATCGGCATTGATCTTCCCGCAGAAAAATCGGACCTGAGGAAACGACTGCTTCACAAGGGCAGGGTATTCACCGGTGAGGCAAAACCCAATGTGGTTCGTCTGTTGCCTTCGCTTGCACTGACTCGTACCGAAGCGGATCATTTCCTCGAAAAATTTTATGAATCATTTCAAGACTGAAAACTGCCGGCAATGAATTTCACCTCCGTTCAGGATGTGCAGGATGTAGCTGCACTTGTCCGTGAAGCCATTGATCTGAAAAAAGATCCACTGGCATTCAGAAATCTGGGGCGCGACAAGACGCTTGGCCTTGTATTCATGAATCCGAGCCTGCGCACCAGACTAAGCACCCAAAAGGCCGCTTCAAATCTCGGAATGAATGTGATGGCAGTCAATGCCGATCGCGACAGCTGGGCTATTGAGTTTCAGGATGGAGCAGTAATGAACGGAACAACCGTTGAGCATATCAGGGATGCTGCTCCGGTACTCGGTTCCTACTGTGATATAATGGGTATCCGATGCTTCCCCGGCCTTGTTTCACGGGATACGGACTACAGCGAACACATCATGAAGCAGTTCATAAAATGGACCGGCCGACCCTGCCTGAGTCTGGAATCGGCTACCCTGCATCCCCTGCAAAGTCTGGCTGACTGCATTACCATCACTGAAAATTATCCTGCACACCGGCCAAAAGTGGTTCTTGCCTGGGCCCCGCACGTAAAGGCATTGCCACAAGCAGTTGCAAACTCATTTGCAGAGTGGATGTGCCGCATGGATGTTGATTTTGTGATAACTCATCCACCCGGATACGAACTCGATTCGAAATACACGGGAGATGCGACCATTGAATACAACCAGGAGAAAGCGCTGGAAGGCGCCGATTTTGTCTATGTCAAAAACTGGAGCAGCTACTATGAGTACGGGCGTATTCTGAGTCAGGATCCATCCCGAATGCTCACTGAAAAGCACCTTGCGGGCGCACCGGATGCCAGGGTAATGCACTGCCTGCCCGTCAGACGGAATGTGGAAATCAGTGATGAAATAGCTGATGGCCCGCGCAGCCTCATTCAGGCACAGGCAGAAAACAGAGTCTATGCCGCCCAGATCGTGTTGAAACACATTTTACAGGAAAAATAACAGGTAATGCCCGGGAAAATAAAGTTATTCGTAGTAAAAATTGGTGGCAATATCATTGATGACGATATGCGGCTGAATGAGTTTCTCCAGCAGTTTGCAGCCCTGCCCGGCGCTAAAATTCTGGTGCACGGCGGAGGCAAACTGGCTACCGAGCTCGCAGAAAAACTGGGCATACAGCAGGTTATGATTGATGGCAGGCGAGTAACGGATGAGGCCACGCTCAGAATTGCCGAGATGGTGTACGGCGGTCTTGTCAATAAACAACTGGTGGCCGCACTCCACCCGTTCGGATGCACGGCTATCGGGGTATGCGGTGCCGATGGCGACCTGATCAGAGCTCACAAGCGCAGGCATCCGACAATAGATTTCGGACTGGTAGGCGATATAGATACGGTGAATGCCCCCCTGCTTGATCGCTGGCTCGGCCAGGGCCTCACTCCGGTAGTTGCTCCGCTTTCACACGACGGCGAGGGGCAGTTATTCAATACCAATGCAGATACGATTGCACAGGAAATTGCCAAAGCGATGAGTCAGGCGTTTCATGTGGTACTTGTTTATGGTTTTGAGA
>JBEGNB010000030.1:0-2819 GCA_041182785.1 Bacteroidota bacterium | reverse complement strand
TCAGGTACACAGTCAGAGATATATTCGAGCATATTCAGCGTTACCAGCTCGTTACAGGTTGGACGGTTTGGACCGGTATAAATGATGAACGAGTCGGGAGAGGAGAATACCGGTGCTTCTGAATCAACCACCGTGATAATCTGGGTAGATGTTGCTATATTGCCTTCTGAATCCTGTGCGATCCAGTTGCGTGTGATGGTATAGTTATAGTGATCGCAGAACTCATTGGAAGAGTTCCGGGTGGATGTTTCCACCGCAAGTACCGGAGTTGCTCCCTCGCAGGCATCGGTTGAGAAAAGGGTTTCCTGTAGAGGAATGGCAGTACAAGCCTCGATAGTAGTATCGGCAGGCGGAGTATCAATTTCAGGTGCAGAAACATCCTGTACCGTGATGATGGACATACAGGTTGCTGTATTGTTATTCAGGTCGGTCACAGCAAATACTGCAAAATTGTTACCCAGGTTATTGCAATTGAAGTCCAGCGAAGACACGTAAGTATAGGGAGCCGACATACCCTGACGATAAGCGAGTGTGACATCTCCACAACCGTGTTGATCATAACTTCCTCCATCGGACTCGGGAGCATTCACTGTGGCTTCTCCGTTGGCATCCAGATCAACTATCAGTGACTGGCATATAGCTACGGGGGCATAGGTGTCTATTTCTATGAAGACATTCTGTGGCTGGGTGGTCGTGTTGTTCTGGGGGTCGGTATAAGACCAGGTGATAACATAGCTGCCGGCATTGAGTACATAGCGTGGCGGACCACCCGGTAAAACGGGGGGCAGTGTCATCATCACAGGAACAGAAGGCGTGCCATAAATCGTTTCAAAAGACACCCCGTTACAGTCGGTCGCCGAAGGAGCGTCAACGGTGTCTTTGCCGCAGAAACTGATAATCGGTGAAAGCGCGAGAATATCGGGTACGGGCGATTCACCATCAATCAGTGTTACGGTGAACGTACAGGGAACAGACGCCAGATTCTGAGCAAAATTATCCCTTGCCGTGAGTGAAACCGTGAAGGTACTGCCGGGTACCACCGGCGTCACACTGGACACCAGGCTGCCAGTAGCGGGAGTCTGAAGGATATTCACACTGGATGAACAGTTATCCGTAACAGCAGCCAGTGTTGTGTAATTTGGTACCAGTGTAATATTGGTACAACCTGACGTGATAGGGAGTTCCTGATCATTGGGACAAGCTATGGATGGAGCCTGTGTATCTTCAATAATTACATTGAAAGAGCAGGTGGATATATTGACACCATCCGTTGCAGTGTAGGTCACTGTAGTTGAGCCTACCGGGAACTGTGCAAATACGTTCTGAGAGGCTGGAGGCCACGAGTTGAATGGATTGGTAAAGTTCACAAACTGCTGGACGGAAGCATTGTTGATACTTTCAGAAACCACAAAATTGCGACAATCCGTTACATCCAGCGGTGAAGGACGCGTCCAGGAGTACAACTGGGTACAAGCATTGGTGGTATTGGGCAGTGTGTAAGTTTGTCCGCAGCGCGCGTACGTGAAGTTCGGCGGATAGATATCCGTGACCGTCACGGTAATGGTATGCTGGGCAACGTTACCGCACATATCAGATACCCTGAGGGTCACTGTGCTGGCACCAATCGGGAATACATTCGGGATGAGACCACCGGCAGGAAGTGCCGTACCGGCCGGAATGTTTACCAAACCTGAACCTGCGGGGTAATCAATTTTGTAGGTAACAGGCTTCAGGCCTCCACACTCATCAGCTACATTTCCACCTACAACGACAGCAGGGATGGGCGAAGGGACGGTACAAGTAGTCGGGCCAGTAGTATTCAGAGAGAAACTGGTTGCCAGCGTCCAGACTGGAGGATTGTTATCCAGCACCTCAATACTCTGTGACTGTGTAGTTGAGTTTGGGGGTGTGGCGTGATCGGCTACCGTCCAGGTACGAGTGATATACTTGTGATTCGGGCATTCAGGAGGCGATGGCAGGTAGGTATCGGAGTAGGTTACCGTTGGCATACCATCACAGTTGTCGTAAATAGCGGAGGGCGAACCCGTATTGGACGGGTCGAGCAGCGTGGGGTTCGACGAGCAATTGAGCACAATATTTGCCGGGACTGTGAAGCATGGCGCTGATAAATCCCGGATATTTATTGCTGCATTGCAGGTTGATGAGCCGGCGCTGTCGGAGGCCCTGAGCGTAACAATACGTGCGCCTGTATGCGAGCAGTTGAACGAGAAGTTATTCGTGAAGGCCCCCCCGTCAACAGAAATCTGGTATTGTACGTTACCCGGACAGTTATCCGTGGAATTACCTACTGCTGCTGCTGACAAAGCAACCGTTCCGGGGTCTGATGGTGGTACACAGTCGGTAGGGCTCAGCGTGAGCGCTGCCGGCATCAGGTTACAAAGTGCGACAGGTGCCTGGGCATCGGCAACTGTTACCACTGAAGTGCAGGAGGAAGTGTTACCGCCCGCATCCGAAACAGTGAGTGTGATGGTTTGGGGAGTTCCGACCTGGCTGCAGTTAAAACTGTATGGTCCGGAAACAAAAGAGAAGAAGCAGTTGTCGGAAGACCCATTGTCAATGTCAGCGGCCTGAAGAGTAGCGCTACCCATACCGTTCAGCGTGGCGGTTACATTTTTGCAGCGGGCTACAGGGGCCTGCGTGTCGGTAACATTCACTACGAATGAACAGACAGACACATTACCGGAAGCATCCCTGACTGTGTAGGAAACAACGTTGGGGCCGAAGAAAAAGACCGCACCCGGGTTGTGGGTATTTCCGAGACTGGTTACGGCCGAGCAGTTATCGGTCCATACAGGTGG
>JBEGNB010000029.1:0-5059 GCA_041182785.1 Bacteroidota bacterium | reverse complement strand
TCCTTCTTCGAGGTGGATATGACCCAGAACGGAGGTCTCGGCGGCGTGGTGGACTACAACGAAATGATACTCGTGCCGTCCTACGAGGGACTCTGCGCCGTGCGCCACCAGAATGGTACCGACTACTGGATTATCGCCCACAGTGATAATGCGGGTATGAGTGTATTCCCCGTTACTGCCGCCGGGGTTGGAACTCCAACGCTTTACAACATCATTTCGGGCGGTATCATCAAGGGCTCTCCCGACGGGAAGTGGCTGTGCAGTTCCGACAGAATACTCCCGTTTGATAATCAGACGGGCGTCATCACCGATGCCGGTCTGAATCTGACCGATATTATTTCGTTCGAATTTTCGCCCGACAGCAAACGGCTCTTTTTTAACACGAGTACTTCCTCTTTCGGATATTACAGCCTGACCGCTCCGGATATTACAGGAAGTGCAGTCATTTTTGAACAGTTGCCCTTTCCCTCAGGTGCCTTGTTCGGGCAGATGCAGGTAGCCCCCGATGGCAATATATATATAGTTGAATTTGAAGTTTTCAAGACCTGGCTTTCGGCAATTGTTTGTCCTAATTCGGCACCTTTTCTCAACAGAAAAGTATTCGAATACAATACTGACCCGCTGTTTTTTGTGGGGTTGCCCAATTTCGACAACGCTCTTTTCAGAAACGAGGGCACTTCCAACCAACTGAACGTTGATCTCGGTGAGGACATCACCCTGTGTGAAAATCAGACTGCTGAACTCGCTGCCGGCATCACCGGAGCCACTTATTCCTGGTCGAACGGAGCTTCCTCCGAAGTTGTCAGCGTATCGGCACCCGGCCAGTACGCTGTAACGGTAACAACCCCCGGCTGCGGCGCCGGATCGGATACGGTGAATATCTCCCCGACTGCCCTGTCGCTTGATGCAGGGGAGGATCAGACGGTCTGTTCGGGTACACCGGTTCAGCTTCAGGCTTCGGTCAGCGGCACCCTGACCTGGTCGCCAGAGGATCTGGTCGCCAGTTCAACCAGTCCTGTCACGAGTTTCACCGGTGATTCGTCGGCTATACTTGTGGCAGTAGCCGTACTTGGAAACTGCACCTTGACGGATTCACTTGCTGTCACGCTGCTGCCATCCCCGGATGCCCTGATTGAACCTGCCGACACCACCATGGAGGCCGGTGAGTCAATTGAACTGACCGGCACCGGCACCGGAACATACAGCTGGACACCGGAAAGCGGACTGTCATGCACCGATTGCCCCGATCCGACCGCCATGCCCGACAGTACCACCACCTACCAGTTGCTGATTGTCAGCAGTAACGGCTGCGCCGACTCGGCCAGCGTGACTATCACGGTGACGCCACCTGACTGCACCGTAGATCTGCCCAACGCGTTCACCCCGAATGGTGACTCGTCGAATGATTCGTTCAGTCTGGTCGGGAAAAATGTGGAACTGGTATCCATCACCATATACAGTCGCTGGGGACAGGCAGTTTACAACGGTACCCAGCCCTGGGATGGCCGGGTGGACGGACAGGATGCACCCTCTGATGTATATATGTACTCAGCCGACATCAGTGTGTGTGGCGAGAGTAAAAGACAACTGGGGCAGGTTACGCTGGTAAGGTGAAGCGTGGTCAGACGATGAATCGGAGAGAATTCTGAACAAGATCTTGATCACACAGGCTTTCTGCCTTTTTGTAAAGAACCAAAATGAATCACTTACTGTAACACTTCATCAATAATCTGTCTGATCTTTTTGTTGTTCAACTGTGTACTGAATCGGACTTCGTAGCCATCAATACTCAATTGTTCAAAAAATTTCCTGGCACAGTCCATTTTTGCCTGCTCAATTCCCCGAAGTGAAGTCTGGTTCTCAACGTCCTTGGTTTCTACGATGATGTTCAGAATTTTATCTCCATTGGTTTTCTTTACGACATACATGAAGTCCGGACTGTACGATTGCCCGGTAACGGTCGGTATGGAAATACTGTTTTTCGGAATTTTTCCGTAAACAATGATTTCCTGAATACCATCTGCCAGCATGTTCTCTTTTTCAAGGGGCGAGTCGAAGGCATACACATCGTACAGGTATTTGTGCGCGGGCGTCCCTTCAATAAATCGGGTTCCGATTATGCCCTGTGTGATCTCGGATTTGGGTGTGCCGTCGGCCCACGTAAGCGCGGTTGCTCTCACAGGCAGGTTGGCTTTAGAGTAACTGAACCTTCCGGCCAGGTTATTTACTTTCCAGTCCTGAAATTTGTTGACAAAATGGGTTACGCTGTTTTCATTAAATTTGTCGGCTGGAATGGCGCGCGTGCGAGAGTATTCCAGCAGCACGCTGTGAAGTAGTTGTATGGGCAAGTTGGTCTGCCTGTTGATGCGCTTCAGAAACAGATGGTAAGGCAAAACTTTATTGATCCTGAATTGAGCGCCCTCTGCTTTTTCATTGACAAATGCTCTGGTACCTTTTGTATCGAGTTCTGTGCGTCTCCCCATAATATAGGTGTCAACAAATACTCCCCCCTGATTCAGCAAGTTGAGTAGCTCTTTGAACAGAAAATGATCCTCCTCAAGACGTTCGTAGCAGAGAATATACTTGCTGTTTATCTCTTCCCACAGTGTTCGGAGTTCGTCGAACACGGCCTTCCTGATTCCTATTTTTTTATCATGCCGCTTGTTCCGGTCTTCCACTTTACCCGACCGTAATCCCGAGGTGAAATCGGGATATTCCTCAAAAAATTTTTCGCTGTTCTCTGTTCTGATATTTTTATTTCTGTCAATATATCTTTTCAGCAGTAATTCAGTGAACAGGTCGTCGGGTTCCATCCTCAGTTTCGCTGCAACTTCAGACAGTTTGCTTTCTGAAATGACATATCCTTCCGGCAATTCGGCGTTAATTTCCCTGACCAGCCTGTCTGCAAAATCTGCCTCCGTGAAGTCTGTAATATAGTTGAGCTTGAAGTCTTCATTGGAAATTCTGTTGCCGAATTCATCAACCGGCAGACGAAGCCCGCGACCCACCTCCTGCAATTTGCTGTTTTCACTCCCGCTGCTCCGCAACTTGGCAATGGTAAATACATTCGGATTGTCCCAGCCCTCCTTCAGTGTCCATTTTGAAAACAGAAAGCGCAGGGTGTTGAAGTTGCCCTGCTCGTCTCTGATGGAAAGGAGTCTCTTTTTCCCGTAGAGGATTTCCTGTACTTTTCGGGCTATCTCTTCGTCTGAACTGCTGTTATCCTGTGAAAAATAGCCCGCATGGGTGGCCTCAAGATCGGCTTTTGAGGCAAGAAGATATGCTTTGTACTCGCTCTCCTGCTCCGTCAGCAAAGGAAGCATTGTTTCGATTTCCTCCGACAGCAAACGTTCAAACGCGATTTTAAGATAGGGTGGTTTTTCCCGGTCTTTTTCAGTTCTGTATGAATAGATATCATCAATGAAAAAAAGCGCGAGCGTCTTTATCCGGTTGTTTCTGCCAAAATTCACTCTCTCTGTCTCAAAATGCCGCCTCAGTGCCAGTTTGATCATGGCCTCCTGATATGAGGCTGCATAAATATCTGTGGTGAACTCCTCGCCGGTTGTTTTTATCTGTCCGTTCGATAATTCCACTGCACTGCTGGTAATCGCATCTATGGTAATACCCTCCAGTTCGGGTGCTATAATGCCAAGGCTCTCGCCTTTCGTCAATTCGAATGACCTGGCTGCACCTTCCTTGCGGATCAAATTGAATTTGACCGAGGATTTGCTCTTTACGGACATTATTTTCACCTTGTCCGGCTTCTGACTGATTGGTTCGAAGTGTTCCTTGGCTATTCCCTTGATGAGATTCTGGTTGAAAGCCTGGAATGAATTGAGATCATACAGAAGATTAACATAGTCTTTTCGCGTAATTTTAGTCTTCCCCCTGCCTGTTTCTACATCGGGAAATGTAGCCCCTATTCTGATAATGACCTGCGGACGGATGTTTTTTTCGATGAACTCGTATGATTTCTGTGTCTTGTTAAACCGGTGTGGCTCGTCAATAATCAGGAATGGTCTGGTAGCGCAGATTCCGTCAACGGGTTTGTAAAATCCTTCTACACCATAATCGTATGTATCGGTAAGCAGCCTGGATGTGCCACCCAACAGGTTCATGTTGGTGAGCAACACGTATATTTTATTGGTATTCTGACTGCTTCCCGACACAAACTCGCGCACGACTCCAGGGAAATAATTTTTTCCTTTTTTCTTTTTGGAGGCTTCCAGTACGAGTACATCCAGCTCGGAACCATATCCGCACTGATCTTTGAAGTGCCGACCGGTATATCCGTCTTCCATAAATTGACGGGCACCCGCCTTGATGGCCAGTGTAGGTACAACTACTATAAATTTATTGATTCCGAATCGCTTGTGCAACTCGAACATGGCCGCAGTATAGACGTAGGTTTTACCTGTGCCGGTTTCCATTTTTATATCCAGGTTCAGGTAGGCACCTATTTCATTCTGGTTCCTGTGTACGTGAGGGATATCATTTTCCCGTTGTACTGCCGATACGCGGGCTGTCAGTTCGTGACGGTCGAGATGTAAAACCGGATTCTGATAGTAGAAGCTGTTGCGCTCCATCAGTTCTTCGCTCAGTACATCGGCTATGGAATGATAGGCTTTCAGTTGATGGGGCAGGTCATTCTTGAGTATAAGTTCCATGGCAGCCTGTTAGTACCTTACAGAAAAGTTGATTTTCAGATTTTTTTCTGTGTCATTCAGAATACGCAGGTTTTTCTCGATCATCTCGTTAATACTCCATTCGGGAAATGAATAGCCAAAAATCACCAGGTTCTCGGGATTGAAGGTGCCCTCTGTATCGTATTTGCCCAGCAACGCCTTCATACTGTCGAGCGAAAACCCGCTGTCTATCAGGTACAGGTGTTTTTTGCAGTAGTAGGCAGTATAGCCTGCCAGATCAATGGCCTGAGCATTTGATGTCATGCCGTAACCGTCGGCATTGAGCCACGTAGCCAGAATGGCCGGTTTGCCAAAATCATCCATAATGGTGGCGTCCGCAAGCAGTGCGGATGCGTCAAAACGCTCCAGTTTGT
>JBEGNB010000028.1:0-2811 GCA_041182785.1 Bacteroidota bacterium | reverse complement strand
ATCCTGAATGTTTGAAGATATACGGCCGATATGCTAACCGGCCTTTTAAAAATCCCGATTTTGACCCATTGGAGGCGGCTGAGAGCACCCTTGTTTGAGTCCCGACGACAGGAGGGGTGAGTTTGGGCGCGAACCCGCCGGAAATGGAGTCAAAATCGCTGGATTTTTAAACAGCCTTGATTTTTTTGGTTACTTTTTTGTATCAAGACAAAAAAGTAACAATGCCGGGCGCAGTCTCCATTGCCTGAAGTTAACCGTAAAACATCCGGGTCAGGCGTGCACCTCCGACAGCACCTCCACCGCATGATCGAGAAAAGCAGGCACGATGGTTTCAAACGTGAGCCTGATCTTCTGCGGGTGCGACAAATCGTGAATCATGTGGTGATAGCGGGCTTCCCCGTGTTCATCCACGATAGATTTCCGGCGCTCCTCCTCCGCAAAATACGTGAGCAAGCCGTCGGGATCGGCCTCGGGGTGAAACTGCGTTCCGATGATTTCCGGACTGAACCGGACAGCCATGACAGCCCGCTCGTGGTGGTGATGCGGGGCCAGCGTTTCCAGACACAGGATTTTGGCACCCAGCTCCCTGATACGCGCCTGATCGGGTTGCGTAACCTGAAACCGGCGAAAATCGGCGATATAGAACGGATCGGGCAGCGCAGCGAACAACGGCTCCTCTTTACCGTCGTGCGTTTTGTGTACAGGGTACGTTCCGAAAGACATTTTGAAGCGCTTCGACACCTCCCCTATCCCGAAATGGTGACAGGCCATCTGAAAGGAATGACAGATGAACAGCACCTGTTTCTTGTCGGCACCCGTCTGTTTGTTGTGCTGCCAGATATCCTCCATCAGTTTGTAAAACGGTGCCTGCCAGTCGCCGCCCTCCTCCAGCGGATCGCCCGGACCGCCGGAAAAGATATAAATCTGATAGGAAAGATCGGGAATTTCGCAGCGCTCGCGCACATCGAAATGATCGAAAGACAGGAGGCTGGCATATCGGCCGAGGATACCGCGGAGCATGGGAATACCGCGGTTTGGCTCGCCGTTATACATATCCAGCAGGGCAACGCGAAGCATAATCAGAGCGTAAAGTGGTGATAGACGCGCAAATATAGGTTTTTGTGCGTCATGGCGACTGACATTTCCTTCAGAAGGCTATAAAACGTACCTTTGCGGTTGCAGCGGTCTGTGCGCCGCTTCATTAACCTGCAACACGATGGAATTTGTATCAGAAGACATTATAGATGCTGTCATAGACGAACTGGGCGATCTGGAAGATGGCCATTACGAACAGTTGATGGAAGAATTTGCCGAGGCTCAGCCGGTGGTTTTTGCCTGGCTTTTCAGCGAACAGTTCGATCTGCTCACCGAAGACGAGAAAGGGTACCTGCAGTATCTTTGTCTCATAGCCTGGCGTTCCATCACGAACGTAAACGGCGACCTCCCCGAGATCTCCGAGGAGCATATCGGCGTTGCCGAGGAGAAAAACTACGAGTTGATGGAAGCCTCCACAGGCAAGAAATTCCGCGACCGCCTCACTGTTTTCTTTGAAAATACCGACCAGGAAGACCTCATTGCCTTTGCAGAAGACGCCGTGCTGGAAGATGAAGACGACCAGGAAGCACTCGTAACCAAAGAGGGCCGCGAGATGGTGTTTGTGGCTGTTGCAACACTGGTGGATGCCTGCTCGGCGGTGAGTAGTGCCGGGTAACCGTGCTTTGGGTTTGCTGGAACTGGGAGCAGGGGAATATCGAACTCCGAATATCGAACTCCGAATGTCGAAGTAAAGTGTACGCCTGGGCCATCGGATAACGACGTGAAGCTGCATCGGAGAGGCCGTTAGTCTTTGTTGCTCCCGGTTGAAACGGGATTGTCCCGATGAACATCGCGCTCATGCGTGTGCGCACCCGATTCGCGCGAGGAATACCGGAAGCGTGACTCCGTGTATAAACCAGCCTTGTGTGAGCGGTATTCAAACCGGAACTACCCTCAAAATCTACCCTGAACCACGATCCATCTCCGGAGGAGCAGCATGTTACCAGCAAAATATACCCACAAAGTAAATTAAGCCCCGGAGGGGTGAAACGAACCAGAGACCAGGCGTACACCTTACTTCGACATTCGGAGTTCGATATTCGGAGTTCGATATTCAACAATACTCCAGCCCAATTTCCTCCCTGATTGCATCCAGCGTTTCGGTGAGGCCGAGGGTGAGCTCGAGCGGTACGACAGGACTTTCCGTCAGGCCCTTTTCCAGGCAATCCATGACGTGGGCGGCTTCGTAGTGGTAGCCGTGACCAGTGTAGAGCGTTTCGATATCCTCCAGCTGTTCCTGACGGCCGTCGTAGTACGAAACGGTGAGACGCACGGGATGATGCCATCTCGGATGCAGAAGGATATGCCCTTTGCTGCCGTATAATCCGGCAGTGAGCGATGTGTTGGCAGCAATGGAAGAATACCCGATCATCAGTTTGTTGCCGGGATACCGGAACATGAAAGAGCAACTCTCGTCCACATCGGTGCCGGTGAACGTACCCATGGCCATGATATCCGAACGCTCGGGGCGACCCAGCAGCGCCAGCGAGAGCATGGCGGGATAAACACCCAGATCGAGCAGGGAGCCGGCGCCCAGTGCCTTGTTGTAAACCCGGTTGTTCAGATCGTCGGGAGGCATGTGAAAGCCCAGATCAGCCCGGATGGTATGCAGTTCGCCAATAACACCCTGCTCCAGCAGGTCAAACGCTTTCTGTACACCCGGAATGAAGAAACTCCAGAGCGCCTCCATCAGGAAAACGCGGTTTCTGCGCGCCG
>JBEGNB010000027.1:0-4971 GCA_041182785.1 Bacteroidota bacterium | reverse complement strand
TGAATCACAGCATAAATTTCCTGACGCTGAAAGGCGGAGGGGCAAAAAATAAACGGATATGTCACGCATTGGTAAACTACCAATTACGCTCCCTGCAAAAGTGGAAGTTTCGGTGTCCTCTGATAACACCGTTACGGTGAAAGGACCGAAGGGTACACTGTCCCAAAAGGTTGACCCCGATATCGCGGTCAAAATTGACGGTGAAACGCTCCTCGTTGAGCGGCCTACCGAACAGAAACGCCATCGCGCCATGCATGGTCTGTACCGTGCGCTCATCAATAATATGGTGGTGGGTGTCAGTCAGGGCTATACTCGTGAGATGGAGGTGGTTGGTGTAGGTTATCGTGTGGAGAGTCAGGGCAACCTGCTCACGCTTACTATCGGCTACTCTCACCCGGTGATGTTCTACATTCCTTCTGAGTTGAAACTCACAACGGCTATGGAAAAGGGCTCTGCTCCTTTGATTCGCCTGGAGGGTATTGATAAGGAACTGATCGGTCAGGTGTGCGCAAAGATTCGCGCCTTCCGCAAGCCTGAGCCTTACAAAGGAAAGGGTATCATGTTCAAGGGAGAAATTATCCGTCGCAAGGCTGGTAAAACTGCCGGATCGAAGAAATAATTTGTCTCATCCTTCGCATAGCTCCCTCTTTGGGATTTGCGCCTGGATTCTGATAAAAATTAAACTTACGCTGCACCGGTCGGTCATCGGAGCAGTTCAAAAACAATAAAGCATGAAACGCACAAAGAATCAAAGCCGCGAGCGCCTTCACATGCGGATCCGTAAGAAAATCAACGGAACGGCTGAGCGCCCACGCTTGAGTGTTTTTCGCTCCAACGAATCTATCTACTGCCAACTGATAGATGACCTGAAAGGCCACACTATCGCAGCAGCTTCCTCCAAAGGCACTACTGGCACCAAAAGTGAGCGTGCAATGGCTGTTGGCAAGATGATTGCAGAAAAGGCGAAGGAAAATGGTGTTGAAACTGTGGTTTTTGACCGCGGTGGCTACCGTTATCACGGCCGCGTTAAATCATTGGCTGAGGGTGCCCGCGAAGGTGGACTCAAATTCTAAACAATCAATCGCGTACACGCGAACCAATAAAAACAATAGCTAAGCAACATGGCAAGGCAAGAAAGAGAAAAAGACGCCGCTCGCTCAACTGAGGAATCAGGTCTCAAAGAGAAACTGGTGGCACTCAATCGCGTAGCAAAAGTAACCAAAGGTGGCCGTACCTTCAGTTTCGCCGCAGTTGTGGTGGTTGGAGATGGTCAGGGCACTATAGGTCAGGGCCTTGGTAAGGCGCGTGAGGTTTCTGAAGCAATCGCCAAGGCAGTTAAGGATGCCGAGAAGAATACCATCAAGGTTCCTATTCTTAATGGTACTATTCCGCACGAGGCCTTTGGTAAATCAGATGCCGGCCGTGTTATCATAAAGCCTGCAGCTCATGGTACAGGTGTAATCGCCGGTGGTGCGATGCGTGCTGTGCTGGAGGCCGTTGGTGTACACGACGTACTGGCCAAGTCTCAGGGTTCTGCCAATCCGCACAACGTGGTGAAGGCAACCATTGCCGCTCTTGCCAGTCTGCGCAGTCCTTCCGAGATTGCCCGTCAGCGAGGTATAACCATGGATAAACTCTTTAACGGTTAATATTGCCGTTTGAATTGACATTTTGAACGCTGAAATCACTCAGAAATGGCTAAGATAAGGATCAAACTGGTGAAAAGCCCTATTGACAAGCACAAACGCCAGAAGCTCACGCTCACGGCACTGGGTTTTCGTAAGGTAAACCAAGTTGTAGAGCACGAAGCAACTCCCCAGATAAACGGGATGCTGCGTGTAGTACAGCACCTAGTTCAGGTTGAAAACGCCTGATAATTGAATCGGACATTTGTTAAGCGGATTTTTCCGGATACAAGTAAAAACTAACAAACAATGGATCTTTCCAATCTTCGTCCTGCAGAAGGCTCAGTAAAAGCTCGCAAGAGAATCGGTCGTGGTACCGGTTCTGGTCGTGGAGGCACTTCTACGCGTGGCCACAAAGGCGACAAGGCCCGAAGCGGTTCCAAGGAGAAGCGTCACTTTGAAGGGGGCCAGACTCCCATGCAGCGCCGTCTGCCGAAGCGTGGCTTCAAAAATATTAACCGCGAAGCTTATGCTCCGCTTAATCTCAATCATTTGGAGGCTCTGTCGCAGAAACTCGGAGCATCATCCTTTGATGTTGAATCTCTGGTAGCTGCAGGTGTTTCCAAAGCCAGTGAAAAGATTAAGTTGCTGGGTAAAGGAAAACTCACCGCGAAAATCAATATTAAGGTACATGCCGCTTCTGCTGCCGCAAAAGCAGCCGTTGAAGCAGCTGGCGGCAGTGTTGAAATCGTCTAAACCACACTCTCGGTAATGAAACTTTTTACCGTTCTCAAGAATATCTGGAGCATAAAGGAACTGCGCGATCGCATCGTTTTCACGCTTGCATTGTTGCTTGTTTATCGTGTGGGTACTTTCGTGGTACTCCCCGGTGTTGTACCTGCTGCTCTCGACAAGGCTGCCCAGAATCGCGGCGCTAATGACCTTCTCGGTCTTATCAACGTATTCACAGGCGGAGCTTTCGATAATGCCGCTATCTTCGCTCTGGGTGTAATGCCGTACATTACGGCTTCCATCATTGTACAGTTGCTCGGCTTCGCGCTCCCCTACTTCCAGCGCCTGCAATCAAAAGAAGGCGAAAGTGGTCGCAAACGTCTGAATCAGATCACACGTGTACTTACGGTGGCTATCACACTCGTTCAGGGCGGTGGTTATCTGCAGCTCGTACGCAGTATCCCTGGTGCGGTTTCTCCGGAAGTTCCGGAAGGGCTCTTCTGGTTCTCCAATATCATTATCCTGTCTGCAGGTACTATATTCTGTATGTGGCTGGGTGAAAGGATCACTGACAAGGGAATTGGCAATGGTACTTCTCTGATCATTCAGGCTGGTATCATAGCACGTCTTCCACAGGCTTTTGTATTCGAATTCCAGAAATTGTTCTCTGACAACAAATTGCTCCTGTTCTTCCTCGAACTGGCACTGTTCTTTGTAGTTGTGATGGCAACCATCCTGGTCATTCAGGGTGTACGCAGGATTCCTATTCAGTTTGCCAAGCGAATGGTGGGTCGTACAGGCGGTGCAATGCCTGCCGCAAGTGCCCGTGACTATTTGCCTCTGAAGGTGAACTCTGCCGGTGTAATGCCAATCATCTTCGCTCAGGCGCTGATGTTCCTTCCAGCTACTGCTATACAGTATATGTCGGGCGACAGTGTAAATACAGGTCGTATCCACATGCTGAATGATATTTATTCTCTCGGTTACAACCTGCTGTTCTTCACACTGATAGTTGTCTTCACGTATGTTTACACTGCGTTGATGATCAATCCAACCAGTTATGCAGATTACCTGAAGAGAAACAATGCTTTCATACCTGGTGTAAAACCTGGAGAAGCTACTTCCGATTACATTGACAATATCATGACCCGTATCACGCTGCCTGGTGCAGTTTTCCTCGGACTCATCGGTATATTGCCTTCAATCGCAGCTACTTTCGGTATCAACCAGCAGTTCGCACTGTTCTTCGGTGGAACAACCCTCCTTATCATGGTGGGTGTAGCCCTGGATACACTGCAAGTAATCGAGAGCTACCTGCTCACGCAAAAGTATGATGGTCTGATTAAGTCAGGCAGGATTCAGGGTCGCACCTCATCCGGTCTTCAGGTTGGTCAGCCTCAATAATTGAATATTCTCTGAGGTGCTTTTCCGGCGCCGGATGTGAAATAAATAAAAGGATATGGGATTGTTTTCAGCTCAGGATGGACGGCGGATCTTTTACAAGACTGCCGCCGAAATCGAACTGATGCGAAACGCAAATATCCTTGTTTCAAAAACACTGGCTCATGTAGCCAGTATACTCAAACCCGGTGTAACCGGACAGATCATTGACAAGGCTGCAGAGGAGTTCATTCGCGACCATGGCGGTCGGCCGGCTTTCAAAGGGTATCACGGATTCCCGTCAACACTGTGTGTGTCTTATAATGACATCGTAGTGCACGGGATACCAGGCAAGCGTGAGTTTGCAGATACAGATGTTGTTTCGGTTGATTGCGGGGTCGAACTCGAAGGTTATTATGGCGACGCGGCGTACACGTTCGCTCTCTCCAAAGTAACCGAGGATGTTCTCGATCTGCTTAGAACTACTTACAGGTCCCTTTATCTGGGTATCGAAAAGGCAGTTCATGGCAACCGGATCGGGGATATATCTTTCGCGATTCAGGACTATTGTGAACGACAGCACAAATACAGTGTGGTCAGGGATCTGGTAGGCCACGGGATTGGCAAATCGCTTCATGAAGAACCGGAAGTGCCTAATTATGGCAGAAGGGGAAAAGGCTTCCTGATGATGGAAGGGCTGGTGATAGCTATTGAGCCAATGATTAACATGGGAACGAAAGATGTTTATCAGGATCGCGACGGGTGGACGATCTTCACAAGAGATCATAAACCCAGTGCACACTATGAACACTCTGTCGCAGTAAAGAAGGGAAGGGCCGATATTTTGTCGGATCATTCTTTTTTACTGAGTGAAATAAAAAATAATCCTGAATTGCAAGAAATTTTGCCTAAAAATTAGACCTTTGCAGCCCGAAATTTAAAAGGGCCCTTTTTTATGGCGAAAGAAGACTTGATCAAACAGGATGGCGTGGTTGCCGAAGCACTTTCAAATGCAAATTTCAAAGTGCAGCTGGAAAACGGCCACATCATACTCGCAACAATTTCCGGAAAAATGCGGATGCACTATATCCGTATTCTACCGGGTGACAAGGTGTCTGTAGAGATGTCACCCTACGATTTGACTCGTGGGCGCATTATTTACCGATACAAGTAAGTTTAAAACGACAATTTGAAAAACGACTGAGGATATGAAAGTCAGACCGTCCATCAAGAA
>JBEGNB010000026.1:0-10068 GCA_041182785.1 Bacteroidota bacterium | reverse complement strand
GGCATGAGTCGGTCGGGAGCCAGTGTGTTTATGGCCAGTGAAGATGGCTGCAACAGGTTATTCGATGCCCCGCCGGCATACAGCATCCCGGTACTTATGTACCATGAGTGGGGTAGCAGCCTGTCAAGCTGCATGGTGGCGCTGAACGTCGAACCGGTATCAGCTCCAAACCAGGCCATTTCGCCCTTGAATCCAAACTGGCCAAGCGGCCCTGCCCATCCTGTACCGACCGTATATTGGCCTTTGTACACGCCGGCTATCCATTGCAAATCGTATTCTTTCCAGTTGGACGATATACGCACTGCTGCCACATAGCTGCTGTCGGTTCGGCTCCCGCTCACAGCAGCATCAACGGTGAGCGATCCCCCCAGTCGCTTCTGAATCAGTATGGCATCAGAGCCAGGCCGTTCCTCGTAATCAAAATCAAGGAAGTTCCAGGCATTGAACAAGTCGTTGGGCGTCCAGGTGGTGGCAATTCCCCAGTTGATGCGCTGCCGGCCCACGCGCACGCGCCAGTCTGCACGCGTGTAGTCAATCCACAGCCGGTCAATCATGGTGCTCCAGAGTAATACATCGCTTCTCCCGACAAAGGCTCCATCCCACAAACCATTGTCCTTGTCCAGCAGGTTTGCGTAGTAGGCTCCTCCCGTGCGTGAACCTTCTCCGTAAAAGAGTCTGTTTCTGAGTTCGGCGTCTATGGTCCAGTTACTGTCTGGTTTATAGTTGAAAATCAAACGATTATGTATAAATCCGTCGGTTTGTGAGAGCTTTTGTGGTCCTGCCCACGAAAGGGTCTGCATATTTTTTACATAGCCCCTCAGCTCCCACTTGCGGGCTGTGGTGTCGCCCTGCGCGTGCGCCGGTGCGTACGTACAGGCCACAAGGGCTGTCAGCGATATGCAGCGGAGTATGTTCATTGTGAGTCTTCCGATATTTTTCCGTCAACGAGCCTGACCACCCGCCTGGCGCGGTCAATGACTCGCTGGTCGTGGGTGGAGAACAGAAAGGTGATGTTCTCTTCCTGATTGAGGCGAAGCATCATGTCGAGGAGGTTGTTGGCAGACGCCGAATCGAGATTGGCGGTAGGTTCGTCGGCCAGAATGAACTTGGGCTTTGATGCCAGTGCTCTGGCTACTGCCACGCGCTGCTGCTGGCCTCCCGAGAGTTCTCCGGGTCGCGCATCCGCTTTGTCCGGCATACCGATGGCGTTGAGCAGTTCGTTCACTCTTTTCTCCCTGTCGGTCTTCGATGCACCCTGAAGCAACATGATGAACTCGATGTTTTCGCGGGCAGTCAGTACCGGAATCAGGTTGAACGACTGAAACACAAAGCCAATATTGTGCAATCGGAAGTTGATCAGTTCATTTTCCTTTAATCCGGTTATATCCACTCCGCCCACTATAATTTGTCCGCTGGTGGGCCTGTCGAGGCCGCCCAGCAGATTCAGCAGGGTGGTTTTGCCCGATCCCGACGGACCAACCAGGGCTGTGAACTCACCCTCGGTGATGTGAAGGTGCACATTGTTTACAGCCTGAACGGGCACTGCCGATTCCTCGTTATAGATTTTACTGACGTTGTGTGCGTCGAGAACAACTTTTTCCATATCTGTTATCGTCTGATGGCTTCTGCCGGTTTAAGTCTGAGTACGCGCATGGCGGGTACAATTGCTGAAAAAAGTGCTGTAAACATGACGAGTACCATGGTGTAAACAACGCTGTGTAAAGGCAACTCAGGGTATATAATCTGTGCGTACCCGTAGCGGCTCATGGTTTCTCCGGCCATAACCGAGAAGTCAATGCCGTGCCTGCCAAGCCATAAAATAACCAGCCAGCCTGCAAACAAACCAACCGGGGCACCCGCTACTGTCAGGAAAATCGTTTCCAGCAGAATCATGGTGAACAACCTGAGTTTGCTGGTGCCAATTGCCATCAGCATGCCAATCTCCCGTGCGCGCTCGAGAACGGCCATCAGCATGGCATTCACGATGCCGAAGGACAGGGCCATCAGGATAATGACAATGAATATCATGCTGTAGGAGTCCAGTGATGATATAACAAGGTCTGTTTCCGGACTCAGTTCTTTCCATGTTTCCACCTTGCAGCGGGGTAGGGCTGCCTGAAGTGCCGAGGCTGTGGACTCAAGGCGCTCATCGTTTTGCAGCAGTACAGCCGCCTCATGAGCCTGACCATTAGTTCCAAGGAGGTTATCCAGCTCGTTTTTCAGGATGAAAGTATGCATTTCATCCAGCGGGGCATTCTCGCTCTGGTATAAACCGCGCACCCTGAACGCTCCCGAAGCTATGTTGTCCTGCATATCAGTGAAGGTGAGTACTACCTTGGAGCCGGTACGCAGGTTCATTTTTTCAGCCAGCCGGGTACTGACGAGTATCTGGCTGCCTGTTGAGGTGTCAAGGTAGTTTCCCGACTTGATAAATGTTGCCAGAGCCCTGGTGTCATTTTCGTTTTGAGGGTCTATACCGTGTATCATTACCCCATTGGCACTGCCGGCATTCGCGATCATTCCGGAAGCAACACTTCGGAGCGATATTGATTTCACTCCCGAAGTTTTCCGGAGTATTGCTTCTGTTTCATCAGCGGGGAAACTGAAGCCGGGCCTGTAGTCTGATTTGAAATCGGGATGGTGTATCTGGATGTGGGAGACTTCGTGTTCAATGGCGATTTTCAGGCGACTGTTGCCCATTCCGTAATAGAGGGCGATGATAAACACTCCGGCCACCATGCCGAGTGCAATGGAGCTCATGATTACGGCGCTTCGAACCTTGTTGCGCCAGATATTGCGCCAGGAAAGATAAATCAGCATAATGGTTCAGCTTCTGATGGCCTGTACAGTGTTCAGACGCAGGATGTGCCATGCCGGATAAACCGCCAGTACCAGCGCCAGCGTCAGTACGATGGCTGTTTGACTGATAAAAATATCTGCCTGCAGAACGGTGGGGAATACAGCCTCGAAACCGAATCGCTCAAAGGTTTCCCGCAGTGCGCCCCAGGCTTTTATCGGATGCTTCTCCAGGTACCAAACGACCGGGAAACTGATCAGAATTCCGGCAACTGCCCCCAGAAATGCTACCAGCACAGACTCAATCACAGCAAGCTGCGCCAGTATGCCTCGCTTCATGCCCAGTGCCACCAGCATACCGAATTCTCTCCTGCGCTCTGCCAGCATCATAAGCAGGGTGGAGAATATTCCGAATGAAATCAGCAGGTACAGCACACCCGATATGATATACATGCTCGCTGTGTCTGTCTCGATATGCTGAACGATATCCGGCATTTTTTCCTCCCATGTCATCACATCGGCAACATCGGTGAAGGATGATTGCAGCCTGGCGGCAAGTGTCCTGAATTCTGACTCATTGGCCGGACTGACCACCAGCGAGGTAACCCCGTCACCCGTATCGAACATCAGCCGGGCCGCGCTGATGTCCAGATAAACCAGGCGCTGGTTGAGATCAGGAGCGCCGAACCGAAGTATGCCTGTTATGGCGAATTTACCCGCCGCTGTGGAACCATACATGCTCTGTCCGAGTAAAACCAGGGTGTCGCCGGTGCGCAGGCCGAGGATATTGGCCAATCCTTCAGCCACCATGAGGCCGCTCCCGCCCCTGGCCAGATAATCGCCCGAAACCAGTTTGTCCTTCAGGCGTGTGACACGGTTCTCCGATTCCGGGTCTATGCCCACCACCATACATCCCTTTGTCGCTTCCCCGTACGAGGCCAGCGAAAAAGCCTCCAGTCGGGGTGCCACTCCGGCTACCCCGGGGGTATTCTGTACCGACCGGAGCAGGCTGTCAGTCAGAGGCAGGCAATTTTCCAGTGTCTGATCTTTCCAGTATCCTATACCGTGTACCTGTACATATCCTGTGTAGAAACTGACAACATTGCGAATCAGGTTGTCAAATATACCCCTTTGCAGCGATACAAGGGTTACCGACAGCAATACAGCGCTGCTGATGCTGGCCATGGTAATGAACGTCCTGTTCTTGTTGCGCCACAGGTTGCGCCACGCGAGTCTGAACAGCATATTTACCGGATTTTGGTCATATTTTCCACGCTGAAGAACGAATCATCAACGGGTTTGTCGAAAATCAGCGATTTATACACGATGACCGTTTTCTGTCCGGGTTTCTCCGCCGGAATCATCTCGAGGCGTGCAGGCAGCATCCGCCCTCCCAGCATCCTGACATCGGATGATATCATGGTATTTTCTACCCGATTGCCCTCCCCGTAAAATTCGCCTTTCAGTTGTATATAGTCTTTCCTGTCTATCCATACGATGACTTTCTCCCACACCACGGCGGCACCCGCCGTCGGGGTCATCTCTATTTTGTAGCAGTGAAAGGAGCCGATATCTTCCTGGCCAAGCAGCCTGTGTGTGTAATCATCGGCTGCCGACGATTCCTTCACCAGATCATCATTGGTAAAATCGGTTCCCATCCACGACTGATTCATCATGGATGGCGGAAGTTTTACCTTGCGCTCCAGGGATGGTATCCAGTTCCACACCTCTTTTTTGCGTTTCAGATAGGTTACACCCTGGTCTTTTGCGGGTGCCTGTATCAGTATCATCGCCAGGTCTTTTCCCTTCGACCACGATTTGATTTCCATGCTGCGCGTCCATTTGGGGCGCACGGTGGTGATGGTCATTTCTGCAACAGAGGTATTGCCGCGCAGGCGATCTTCCGACCGGCGGACTATTTCTTTTGCATCCTGGGAAATTCCCTGCAGCGCGTACAGAATCAGGGCAAAGGCAAGGGCGTATCTCATTTATAGTATTATAATCGGGTGAAAGGAACAGCGTTGCATCACGGCGCAAAGTACGGGGTACTTCCGACGAATAATGGTGATATCAATCAGTATGAACACCATTTTGGCTTACTTTTGTGTCTCAACTTTTTAAAATGCGTGTAACCATCGTACAAACAGGCCTTGTCTGGGAAAATATTGACGCCAATATCCGGATTTTCAGTGAGAAGCTGGCTCCACTGGCCGGAAAAACTGATCTGGTTGTTCTGCCCGAGATGTTTACTACCGGGTTCACCATGAATGCCGCTGGTCTGGCTGAAGGCATGAACGGCCGTACAGTAAACTGGATGCAGGAAACTGCCCGGAAACTTGGCTCGGCGGTGGTGGGCAGTTTCATCTGCAGCGAGAACGGAACAAACAGAAACAGGCTGATTTTCATGTTCCCCGACGGGCATTTTGAGTATTATGACAAACGACACCTGTTCACGCTCGCGGGCGAGCACGAGGTGTTCACTCCCGGCACCCGGAAACTGGTGGTGGAGTGGTCGGGATTCCGGATATGTCCCGTGATCTGCTATGATCTGAGGTTTCCGGTCTGGAGCAGAAACGCGGTCGGAGCTGATGCCTATGATTTGCTGCTGTATGTGGCCAACTGGCCTTCCAGACGCAGTCAGCACTGGCGATCGTTACTCCCGGCCAGGGCAATAGAAAACCAGTCTTATGTGATTGGAGTAAACATAGTGGGCCGCGACGGCAATGATCTGGAGTACTCCGGCGACTCGTGTGTCATTGATTATTCCGGGCAGCAACTGGTGTCGCTGACTGCCTGCGAGGCCGTTGCGACGATTTCCGTTTCCTTGCCGGAATTACACGATTTCCGAGCCAGGCTGCCGTTCCTGAACGATGCCGACCAGTTCTTAATGAAATGAAAATATTTGTATATTTGTTTTGAACTTAAATTCACTTTTCTACCTTTGCCATAGTTACAACCAATCAATAGCTCTTCAGGAGCAAATAATCGCCCTTCACCCTGTCTTTTGGGCGCACTTTCTGCGAAATTTCTGTCCTGTAAACAGGCAGATCTGACCTTTTTGTGGTTTGATACCGCAGAAACAATTAAGACAACATGACCGAAACAATGTACATTCCGTCCCCCCGGAAACCCCGTATCAGTCGCCTGTCAGCAGTGATTCTGCTCACGCCGCTTTTCATTCTTTTGGCTTCTTTCAGGCCTGCTGGTTACCCTCCGACATTCGGAGCTAATGACGCCGAGTCGCTGCAATTCAGAAGCGAAGTTGTCGGCTACGCACAGAATTTCCTAGGACTTCGCTATCGTTCTGCCGGCCGCTCGCCAAAAACCGGTTTTGATTGCTCCGGCTTCACCCGGTTTGTTCTCGACGAGTTTGGTATAGATGTCTCTTCCAGTTCCACACTTCAATCTACCCAGGGGGTCAAGAAATCGCTGAAGGACGTACTCCCGGGCGATCTGGTCTTCTTCGGCAGTCCGGGAAGAATACAGCACGTAGCCATGGTAGTTGAAAACACCCGCGACGGGATAATATGTGTGCACAGTACCTGCAGCCGCGGGATCATTGTTGAAAACATCTCTACATCAAAGTACTGGAAACCGAAGATTTTGTTCGCACGCGATGTTATTCGCGGAGGCGACCTTTGAAGTTGCCAATTTTCCTGACTACTTCTGCGTGTTTTCTTCTGGATATCGGGAGTGTTTCTCCGTTGTCAATAATTAACAACGAGTGGGACCTGTCCATCAAACTCACATGACTCAGGTTGAGGAGGTAGGAGTAGTGGCACCGCACATATCTGTATTCGGGGAAGCTTTGTTCAAAACTCCCAATATTTTTGGAGACAAGAATACTCTCTTTTTGCGTAACAATCAGGGTATATGGCCCCTCGGCCTTCAGATAAAGAATCTCGTCGTGCCTGATGTTCCGCTGCTCTCCTGTCGTATTTATTGATACAAACTCGGCTTCATTTGTCCTGCTGATGTCTTCAATCACCCGCTGCACTCCCTTGCAGAATTCATCGTCATCAACCGGTTTCAGCAGGTAGTATGAGGCGCTCTTGTTCAGGGCTTCTATGGCATAGTGGGAGTAGGCCGTCAGAAAAATCACATTGAACGCTTTTTCGGGGAATTCAGAAAGAATATCAAAGGCAGTGCCTCCCTTTATCTGTACGTCCATAAAGACTATTTCCGGCTTCTCGGCATGTAGCATATCAATGGCGGATTTGACACTTTCCGCAACTCCGGTTATCCTGCACCGTGGAAAGAAATGCTGGATTTTCCGGATCAGAATATCCTGTCCAAGCTTCTCGTCCTCTACAATCAGGCAGCGTATTTCATGCATGGTAACTGATTTTAAGGGTAGCAATAGTTCCCTCTCCGCTGACGGGGTCGGCATCTTCAAATGACAAACTGATATTCATATCATAGATTTCTCTGGCAATTTGAATCTTCTTTTCAATTAGCTCGAGCCCTTTAGACTGGTGATTCGGTTTGTTTCTGTTAATTTTTCCTGACTGCATCCTGCCAATCCCGTTATCCCTTACTGCAATAACGAGTTTTCCTTCCTCCCCGGTGCACTCGACTTCGATATGACATTCCTTTTCGCTGTGTGCGATACCGTGAATGACGGAATTTTCAACCAGAGGCTGTAGAATAAACGAGGGCACTTGCTTGTTTTTGAGGATTTCCGGGCACCTGATATGAAATGTAAAACTGTTGTCGAATCGTTCCTGTTGCAACTTGAGGTAAAGCTCAACCAGTCCAATCTCTTCACCAAGCGGGAGTACCGTTTCACTGCTCTTCTCGAAAGCTTTCCTGACCAGTACCGAAAAATTACTGATCATCTTCTCCGCCTTGTCGGTTCGGCCCAGTGAAACCAGGGATTTCAGATTGTTCAGAATATTGAATACGAAATGAGGGTTCATTCGCGACTGAAGGGCCTGCATCTCAAGTGTCAGTATGGTCATTTTGGTCTGAAAGGCTTTTTCACGCTCTTTTTCCCTGTTTGTCACAACCAGCCGGATAATCATTGCGCTTAAAACAAGCCCCACAATTATTCCTGTGATCTGAAACCATTTATTCTCGTAAATATGGGGTTTAATGGTAAAAGAGTACACTCTGACCGGACTGAATTCCGGATTACAGGCATCAACCACGCGCAGGTAGAGCGAGTAATCGCCCGGGGCCGACAGCAGCAAGCCAAACTTGGTTTCCTTTGACAAGGCACTCCATACCGAAGTCACTCCTTCTCTTTCAAGTTTATACTGCAGGTATGAATTTCTGCTACTCTCCTGATTGATGGAGCCCGCAATGATCTCTATATTTTTTGTACTCCTGTCAAGTATGCCCGGTAGGGTATCTGAAGCTATTCCATCTATCAGTACGTGATCTATGTAGGCTGAAAAGGGTGTTTCAAGTGTGGCAGGGGGAGTGAAGGTCACCAGGCCCTGAACAGTGGGAAAAAAAAGGCGCCCGTCGTTTCCGATAGCGTAGTTGTTCTGAAATCCTCCGTTGAACTCGGTATTGAGTATGCCGTGGGCTTCGTCGTAATGAAAGGGTACAAGTTGCTTCAGTCTGTTCCTGTAGAAATCTCTGAGTTTGGCTTCATCAACTGCCCACAGTCCGTTGTTGGTTGTAATGTACAATTTACCGTCTCCTGCTTTGGCCAGTGTGAATACATCCGGTGGCAGCGCACACTGTTTCTTCCTGTTTATGGAAGTCAGAACCCCTTTCTCGTAGCAGTACAAGCCCCCTGCGCTGGCCCCAATCCACAGTAATCCCTCCTGGTCCTCGTAAAAGGCGCGAACTTCCTTGCCAGTCAGCCCGTCTGCAGAGGTAAGCATTTTTTTGATTGTACCATCTTCCGTGAGTATAACCACACCTGTAACTCCTCCAGCACACACATCTCCGTTTGATAACTGGTAGAAATTGATGAACAATTTTCGAATTTTGTCAGGATGAAGCGGGCGTATCTCCCGGATGTTTTTTCCGTAGGCTATACCTTTATCAGTGGCAATCCAGTATCCACCCTTGCGATCACGGAAACAACCGGTCACAACCACTCCGGGAATTACCGGTGGTGACAGCCTGCCTGCAAATCTACCATTTTGTATCATTAAAAGACCGCCACCCCATGTCCCAATGGCTATTGTATCGCCAAATGTGGTAAGGGAAATAAATGTACCCTCAGGAAATCTGTGCTCCAGAATGCTATGTATGCTGTCTGTCCGGGTATCCATCATCAGAACCCGGCCATTTTCAACTATAGCCATTTTCTCTGGCCCCAACCTGGCAACTGAGCCAAGTGAGCGGTCGCCGATAACCCCCGGACGGTAGTACGTTCGTGCGCATTTGGGTTCCAGCCTGAGTACCCCCATATTGCCTGTCGCAATCCACAGCCGACCGCTTACTGTGTCACAGGCCAGTCCGTTCAGGGACTGAGAGGGCAGACCATCAGCCTCTCTGTAGCATACCGACTCACCGGGAAAAATCCTGTGTATGCCTGTATAAGAGGTCAAATAAAAACTGTCAAGGCCCGCTATAACCATTTTGGTAAACCCGGATGGAGACTTGCCTCTGTACAACAACCTGATTTTACCATCCCTGATTCGGTACAGTTCATTACTGCCCATCAGCAGGAATGAGTGGTCGTATGGATCCTCCACAATCTGTCTGATAGCGGGCAACTTGTATGTTTTCAATATTTTTTTTCCATCACCTGAAAATTCATATACCCTGTCAGGGTCCGATATGATGATAGTACTTCCGTTGTAACACAGTTGTTCGCAGTTGAGTATGCCCGTTCCAATAGAATTTAACGGGGTAAAGTAAGGATGCAGATAACGGGTGATCACCCCGTCAGCGCTGATGGAAAGCAATTCATCACCCCGGGTACACAGTGCCCTCGAAGTACCCAGATAACGGGTTTCGGGCGTTATCTCATAGAGATCATCAGTAGCTGTTCGTCCATACGTGATATTGTGCTTGTTATTGTGATAGAGTTTGTCAACCGGAGACCCCTGTACTTTTAGAGGTAACAATTGGAAGTGGTACCCGTCGAACAGATAAATGCCATATTCCATGGCAAATAATATATGTCCGTCTGATTCATAGAGTATGTCAAGCGTATTGTTACCCGAAAGTCCCTTGTTGCGGTAGTATTGATGAACGGAAAATGGCAAGCCGGAGGTAACCGACTGAGGAATCAGCACTCCTGCCTCCTGCGCGAAAGCAGGCTGAACGGCCAATATGACAACCAGTACCTTTAGGAAACGCAGA
>JBEGNB010000025.1:0-16302 GCA_041182785.1 Bacteroidota bacterium | reverse complement strand
CTCTATGCCCCTTACCAGTTTATCCAGATCGTCGGTGGTGGTATAAACATTGGGTGTCACACGTACACCCTTGATCTGTTCCCACTCGATAGCTACCGTATGAATTTTGTGCTTTTGAAAGAGTTTGTCGGCAATATCGCCCGGCTTTTGGCCTTCGATACTGAAGTTTCCAATTGCACAGCTCCACTCGTGTTTGAGCGAGGTATTCAGTTTTACACCCGGCAAATCCTTCACACGGGACATCCAGTAGCGCTTCAGATAGTGTAATCTCTCCTTTTTACGGGCGCTGCCAATCAGATTGTGCAGATCAACAGAATATCCAAGTGCCATCTCTATCGGAAAACTGCGTGTACCGAGATTTTCAAATTTTCGGATATCTGTACTCCGCGGTTCGGGTGCCGAGAGCAGGGGCCATACCTTTTCAATTTTCTCCTTTCGGATCCACATCATACCTGTTCCGATGGGGCCACACAGGAATTTATGGAGACTGGTACCCCAGTAATCACATGCGAGGTCTGGAATTTTATAGTCGAGCACCGCAAAAGAATGTGCTGCGTCTGCCAGCGATTCTATCCCGCGAGCGCGTGCAGCTTCAGCAATTTTCCTGACGGGCAACACCTGTCCGCACCAGTTAATCATGTGTGTAATATGTACCAGCCTGGTTTTATCGGTAAATCTGGACACAAACGCATTGACGAGATATTCCTCGTCTTCGGACGGCAGCTCCAGATCAACCCATACGAGTTTGATACCGTCGCGCTTTTCCCGTTGCTTCCAGGCGTTGATCATATTCGGGTAGTCATATTTCGACAGAACCACCTCGTCGCCTGGCTGAAAATCGAGACCGAATATTACCGTATTCAACGACTCTGTCGCATTCCGGTTGATGGATATCTCGTCCGGATTTGCCCCGGCAATAGCCGCCAGATTTTCGCGTAGTGGCTCCCTGTCCTGATCGAGAATACGCCACATATAATAGGACGGAGCCTCGCTGGACATACGATTGTAATAATCGAGTGCATCCATGGTGGCCCGTGGCATCGGACAGACGCCGCCATTATTCAGGTTGATCATGGTCGGACTGGCAGCATAAGCCATTCGTACCTGACGCCAGAAATCTTCATCGGATACAGCCTCTTTCAGGCCGGAGTAATCGGGCGAAAGTCCAGGAAATGCTGACGCTGCATTCTGGTGGAGTGCAACCGAACCCAGCAGCGCTGCTGTGTGGCGGATAAAACTGCGACGGGAAGATGATGTCATGATGAAACAGGGTGTCGGATAGAGACAATGAGAACTATCGGAGATAATCGAGGCCGTTTTTGCCGGCACACATCAGCAGATCAATGACAGACAAATCAGGTAGAAATCCGTTTTTATCTTCAAAAACCTGTGGATATCGGGGCGAGGGTACTGATGTATGGGGCTTGAAAGGCTGCCAGGTGTCGGTTATGAGAATCCGGCCCGGCCATTTCATCTTCTGTAAAAGTACAAATTCTATCAATTCAAAATTAAAATCAAACAGAAAATTGTAGTTTTTTTCATAAAAACATATCAGTTCATGTCCATAGTGTTCAAAAAAAGGAGCATTGCCGTATGCTGTTCGGATGGTACGCCAGTGCTGACGCTGCCAGGGTTCGTCGTAAGCAATCCGGACATCCCTAATGGGCATTTTATTGTTTTTACCTTTCACCAGCGGGATACTGAGGAGCTGCCGACCGTTGGGACCGGCAATTTCACAGCGATTACGCCAGGATCCCTTTTGGTAATGTTCATGTCCTTCCAGAACAATTTCACCGGCTGCGACGGCCGCACGGCACCATGATACGGGGGGTAAATATGCGGTTGATACAGTCAAAGCAATGATTTTTTCATAGTGAGCGCGTGTTCAGGAATAAACCGGCGTAAATGTAAAGGAATGGTCCGTTTGCGGTAGTAAAAACTGTATTCATCTGTAATATACGCCTTTATACAACTTTTTGGACGCCATGTTGTTTCATGATTACCTGTTAACAATCAGACAAAATTAGCAATATGGCATTCACTCTTTCCGATCTCCCGTATGCGCACGATGCGCTCGAACCGCATATTGATACACGAACCATGGAAATTCACCATGGCAAACACCATGCTGCCTATGTGAATAACCTGAATGCAGCCATTCAGGGCACAGAACACGAAGGCAAGTCGCTGGAAGAGCTTCTGGCTAATATCTCTGCACTTCCCGTGGCTGTGCGCAATAACGGCGGAGGTCACTGGAATCATACTTTCTTTTGGGAAAGCATGTCGCCCAACGGTGGTGGCACTCCCGGTGGAGCACTTGGCGCCAAAATAACTGCAGACTTCGGTTCTTTCGAGGCTATGCAGCAGCAATTTGCACAGGCAGGAGCAACACGGTTCGGTTCCGGATGGGCCTGGCTGTGTGTGGGAGCAGATGGCAATCTGTTCATCAGTTCCACCCCCAATCAGGACAATCCGCTGATGGATGTAGCCGAAAAGAAGGGCACTCCATTGCTCGGCCTTGATGTGTGGGAACATGCCTATTACCTTCACTACCAAAACAGACGCCCCGACTACATCACATCATGGTGGAATGTAGTTGACTGGAGCGCAGTAGAGGCAAGGTTCGCAAAAATCGGTTAATAGCTTTCAAGCTACAGACAGTTGAGAAACTATTCATTTCAACGCCCCGCGTCATGACACGGGGCGTTTTTTTCGTTATGAGAACTGCTTATTAATCCGTTACCACATTTTCAGACTATATTTGTCGGTCAACATCCCCATCACAAACAGGTATTAATCTGTGAACATCAAAATTATATCAGCCGGTGCCGGATCCGGCAAGACCCACCGCCTGACAGGCGAAATGTATGACCTGATGAAGGATGGAATCGTCAGGCCCTCCGGTATTATTGCCACTACCTTCACCAAAAAAGCGGCTGCCGAACTACAGGAACGGGTACGACTCAAATTGCTTCAAAACGGCATGACCGAAGAAGCCAGTGAGCTTGGTGAAGCGCTCATCGGAACCGTACACAGTATAGGGACCCGTCTGCTGCAGCGTTTTGCTTTTGAGGCAGGCGTTTCGCCTCTCGTCGAAATAATTGCTGATGGCGACGAGCAACGCATATTCAATGAGTCGCTCGCGCAGGTACTCACGCAGGAGCGCACGGAAAGAATGAACCTCCTCGCTGACCGACTCGGCCTGACCAAGAAATCATACGGCGGCGCTTTCGACTGGCGACGAGATATCATGGAAATTACAGAGGTTGCCCGGGCGAATAACTTTTCAAGGGAGGTACTTCAGCGCAGCAAGCAGTTATCCTGGCAGTCATTCGAACGATTGCTTCCTCAAAGTACAAATGCCAATGCCATCGTGTGGAATAACCGGCTGCTGTCGGCGATAGACCAGACCGTCGCATCCCTCGAAGCTAATACATCCGATACCACGAAAACTACAAAAGACGGTATCGAAAATCTGGGCGCCACTGCCAGTCAACTCAAATTCCGCGGAGAATTATACTGGCATGAATGGTCGAAGCTCGGCAAGTTAACAGTAGGCGCCAAAAGCCGCGACCTGATCGTGGATCTGGTTGATCTCGCCCGGAGTCACGACGAGCATCCACAGTTCAGGGAAGATATTAAAGGCTACATGGACCTGGTTTTTGATATCGCATCCGATGCCCTCGACGAGTATGAACAGTACAAGAAGAAGCGCGGACTGATTGACTATACAGATATGGAAGCAGGCGTGAGCCGGCTCCTGCGCCGGGATGATGTGAAAGAAGCACTTCGTGGCACCATCAGTCTCTTGCTGGTTGATGAATTTCAGGATACCTCCCCTATTCAGCTTGATATATTCCTGCAACTCAGCGAGATTGCCGATCGGGCCATCTGGGTAGGTGATCCGAAGCAAAGCATCTACGGATTCAGGGGAGCAGAACCGGCCCTCATGCAGGCAGTTGTTGAGGCAACCGGCGGAGTCAAATCTGCTGATATCCTTAAACAGTCGTGGCGAAGCCGATCGGACCTGGTAAATGCTTGCAATGCTATTTTCAAAAGAGCTTTCAAGGCACTGCCGGAGGAGCAGATTGTCCTCGAACCAGCCTTCTCGCCCGAAAAAGAGCTCCCCGCAGTTGGTCAAGGTCTCATTCACTGGCATTTCAAAGCCGAGCCCGATGAGCGCAAGGTGCCCGGAACGCCGTGGTTTGACAACTGTATAGCCGATCAGATCCGGATCTTTCTGGAGAGAGCACCACACATATACAGTAACAAGGATAGAAACGAGACACGGGCCGTCAAACCCGGAGATATCGCTGTATTATGCAGGAACAATGCCGGCTGCCTGTCGGTAGCCGAGGCCCTGCACCGGTCAGGACTGAAAGCATCCATCAGTCGCGCCGGATTATTGCAAACAAAGGAAGCCAGACTGGCACTCGCCTGTCTGAGATACCTGCTCACTGCCTCTGATTCACTCAGCGTAGCCGAGATTCTGCTGCTAACGGGCGCAATGGATCTGGGAGGAATAGTAAACGACAGACTCGAGTTCCTTCACCGGCGTGAACAGGGGGAGCATGTTCGCTGGGCAAAGGACAATCCTTTTCTGGAGCAGCTCGATGCACTACGGTTGCATACCACCGATCTGTCCGCTTCGGAAATTCTCGAACTGGTAATAACCGAACTCGATCTGAGGCGGGTAGTCGCCAGACTTGGAAATATCAATCAGCGACTTGACAACCTGGACCGCCTGCGCCGCTATGCGCTTGATTATGAATCGGCCTGCAAGCGCCTGCACTCGGCAGCCACTCTCGGCGGCTTTCTGCTCTGGATCAACACGCTCTCAGCCTCGGGCAGCGATCTGCAAGGCTCGGGCGATGGCGACGATGCAGTAAAAGTACTTACTTACCATAAAAGCAAGGGACTCGAATTTCCGGTAACCGTATGCCACAACCTCGACCAGAATTTAAAGGAAAAGATATGGGGTATCAATCTTGTTTCCGAGGCGGAAAAACCCGACCTGAATGATATTCTGGGTAACCGGTGGCTGCGTTTTTGGGTAAATCCCTATTCCGACCAGCTGGGGCGTACCAATCTTGAAGAGGCGCTGCAGCAAACCGAAGAGTTGCAAACTGCCCAAACGCAGGCGCTGGAAGAAGAAACCAGGCTGCTGTACGTGGGCCTCACGCGTCCGCGCGACTACCTTGTTTTTCCTACAACCGTGAAGGGTACCAAATGGCTCAACAGGGTCTTCAATGGAGGCGTTGAAGACATACCAACGCTGGACCCGGATACCACTGAAACACCATTTTATCACCATGAAAAGTCGCTGCACTGTGACACTGAAGTTATCTACAAGCCCCGTGACTGGGGTGAAATAACAGCCGAAGAAACAACTGTAGAATTCCCTGCCGAGCGGAAAGGACGTCTCGCAGGTCTGATCCAGAGGCAAATATCGGTCAACTCGGAGGTTCCGTCGGATATCACGCCAGAATGGGGTGAACCCGTATCCTGGGGGAGCTGGGTAGCGTTCAATGGTGAATACAACCCGGCACTGGCCTCGGCGCTCCAGTCGCTACTCTGCACAGTTGGTACATACACCGAAGAGCAGCAGCGTACCGCTGCAGAACACCAGATTGAAATAAGAAAACTGGGAGAAAACGTATCTGCAGACAAACTGGTCAGGCAATGGCTTGATTTCAAGACCTTCATTGCCGACAGGTACCCTGCCGCGGAAATAACAGCAGACAGTCCGGTTGAGGCGATATTCGGTCAACGGATACTCAATCTGGAGGCAGATCTTCGGATAGATTATGGGCCCAAGACAGCTGTTTTAATCTTTGCCGATTTTGCAGAGGGTATGAAAAAATGGCAAACTATTGCCAAAGAGCACGAAAATACGCTCATGTGGGTCAGAAAAGTGTGGAAAGACAGGGGACTGATGCCACCGGATACCTGGCTGATATTCCCCTGTGATGGTTACGCCGTTGAAATGCACTGATTATGATGACTGTAACTGAAGCCTGGGAGACCGTAAGAAATCACCTGTTCACTCCA
The DNA here is from genome assembly GCA_041182785.1 of Bacteroidota bacterium. Classification (GTDB taxonomy): domain Bacteria; phylum Bacteroidota; class Bacteroidia; order Chitinophagales; family Saprospiraceae; genus M3007. The sequence goes on along the minus strand of JBEGNB010000025.1, from coordinate 10,251 downwards.
GGGACAGAATATATACCGCTCCTGCAGGCGCAGGGGCGCATACTTGCGAAGGACGTGCATGCTGACCGCGACATCCCTCCATACAACCGGGTTTCAATGGATGGAATTGCGATTCAATATACTGATTATCAATCTGGTATCAGATCTTTCCCCATCTCCGGCGTCATTGGCGCAGGCGAGGACGGTATGACGCACATACCTTCCGGCACGTGTGTGGAAATTATGACCGGTGCCTCTCTCCCCGCTTTCTTTGACACGGTAATACCTTATGAGCAGATACACACGGACGGAGGAATTGCATTCCTGAACACAGAGGTAAAGCCCGGCCAGAATATTCATCTGAAAGGTAAGGACCGCAGGGCTGGTGATGTTCTGATGCAGGCTGGCCGGTTAATTGGTCCGGTTGAAACAAGCATTGCCGCCTCCGTTGGCTGTCATCAGATAAGGGTGATAAAACCGCCCCGGGTGGCCGTATTTTCCTCCGGCAACGAACTGGTTGATGTACACGAAACCCCGCAGCCCTTTCAGATCAGGCGATCCAACAGTTACGTATGCCATGCAATCCTCCGGTCTTACGGTATTGAGGCCGGATTGTTTCACCTGCCCGACGAGCCGGAGCAGATAAGAACAGTCCTGCGTGATGCACTGGAGTCGTATGATGCCATTATCATCAGTGGCGGTATCTCGGCGGGAAAATTTGATTACATACCGGATGCTCTCACAGACCTTGAGGTAAACAAACTGATCAGGGGAGTCAGGCAGAGACCGGGAAAACCCTTTTGGTTTGGCAAAAGGGGGCCGGTAACCATCTTTGCCCTGCCCGGCAATCCGGTTTCGACCATGGCCTGTATGGTTCGGTATGTCAAACCGTGGCTTGAGGCGTCTCTGGGCCAACCTGTTTCGGCCTGCAAGGCAGTGCTGGCAGAAGATATTACCTTTGAACCCAACCTTACCCTGTTTAGCCAGGTAACAATCCGGCCCGACGATACAGGACTGCTCAGAGCCGTTCCGATCCGACACCAGGGCTCGGGTGATTATTCCAGTCTGCTGAACGCCGATGGCTTCATCGAATTACCTGCGGAAAAATCCCGGTTTGAGGCCGGAACACTATTTTCCTTCTGGCGCATCTGATATTAAATGATTGTATCATGCAAAACAGGCATGACTGGCGTGATTGAGGAAGCGGTTATATACCTTTGCCACTTCATAAAAATCCGGTTTCCGATGCATCACATCAAAATTATAGGACAATTCCTGCTTCTTCTGGCAGTTTCTGTACAAACAGCCCGCGCTCAGCAACATCTGGAGATACCCACCGATCCGTACCTGCCGCCAGCCTCCCCTGAAAACCAGGCAGTTTCTCCGGCGTATAATTATTCAGGCGCCAGCATCTGGACCGTTCAGGTAAATGTAAACGCCGGCGGCCAAAACATCCTGAATGATGCCGCCAATGAGCCGTCAATTGCCATCAGTCCGGTAGAACCCAACAAGATGATGATAGGCTGGAGACAGTTTGACAACATTCAGAGCAGTTTTCGTCAGGCAGGGTATGCCTACAGCACCGATGGTGGTATGCACTGGACGTTTCCGGGGTCAATAAACCCGGGCATATTCAGGTCTGATCCGGTACTGGCAACTGATGCGGAGGGCCGGTTTTACTATAACAGCCTTACGCTGGACAATAACGACGAGTTCAGCTGCAATGTGTACCGTTCCACAGGGCTCGGCACCTGGGACGACGGGCCGTATGCCATCGGAGGCGACAAGCAGTGGATGGTTATAGATCAGACAGACGGTCCCGGCAGAGGGAATATTTATGAGCACTGGACATCCTACTACTCCGCCTGTCCGGATAACAACTTCACAAGATCAACCGATGAGGGAGACACATATGAAGCCTGCAACCGTATTTCTCCGGAAGTTTACTGGGGCACCTGCGCTGTAGCCCCCGACGGCACGCTGTATGTTTCGGGAGCAGACGGATCATTTGCCCGCTCATCGAATGCAGAAAATGAAAATGAAGCCACTGAGTGGGAGCCCACCGCCATACCGGTTGATATCGGCGGTTACATCCCCGGCCAGTGGCAAGGCCAGGACCCCAATCCAGCCGGCTTGAAAGGTCAGAACTGGATTGCCGTTAATCACGCCCCCGGCCCGCTTTTCGGACAGATATATCAGGTACAGCCTGTAATACCAGCCGATGAGTCAGATCCGTCAGAAGTCATGTTTATCAGGAGCACTGACAACGGAAATACATGGAGTACACCACTCCGAATTAATGACGACAATGGCGCACCAGCCTGGCAATGGATGGCAGCCATGTCGGTGGCGCCAAACGGCCGTATTGACGTAGCCTGGCTCGACACTCGCGATAATCCCGGCACCGTACTGTCTTCACTTTACTATTCCTACTCAACCGACGGGGGAGAAACCTGGGCACCCAACCAGCGCATGTCGCAATCCTTCGATCCACATGCCGGATGGCCGATACAGCAGAAAATGGGTGACTACTTTCACATGATTTCCGACAACGCGGGAGCCAGTCTTGCCTGGGCAGCCACATTTACCGGCGGACAGGATGTTTACTTCAGCCGGATAACCGTGGCATCCTCAGCTACAAAAGATATCCCCCGCGAAATCAGCGTTTTGGCTGCCACTCCCAATCCGTTCTCCGACGAAACGGTCCTGAAATACTATCTCTCCTCCGACGTACGCGTACGCGCACAGGTGTACGACCGTACAGGACGACCGATACGTATGCTGGCTGATCAGCAGCAGGGTGAAGGTGCACAACAACTACGCTGGGACGGTCGCGACGATGCAGGCAGGCGTCTGCCGGCAGGCGTTTACTTTTGTCGTTTAAGTACCGACGGGCACAGTGCGATCCCGGTCAGGCTGATACTTGGGCCTGAAAACTGATTTTTATCCATAAACATCCAAAAAAGACAGGTTGACCTCCCGTTTTCCATACAGATACTCGTGGCTGCTACTTTTTCCGGTAGCAGTAGCTTTTCTGTGGTTCGGAACACGGGACCAGCAGGATCCCCTCTGGATCAAAAGCGGATTACTGTTACAGGAAGAGACCCGGCTTATAGCGGATGTACCTGATTCGCTGCAATGGTTGTACTGCCAGTTCCATCGGATAAAATACCGCCCGGGAGATACCACGGGCCTGTATCTGGTTAATCAGCCGGCTCCGGCCAATATAGAGTGGAAGGCATTCAGAGATCTCGCCCTGGCAGCCCGGAAGAGCCAGCGCATAGTAATTTCCGGGGTAACGGGTACGGGAGCAACGAAACAGGCCAAAAGAGCCGCGAATCTGATAGCAGGAAGTTCGGAGCGGGTGATGTCTATTGATTGTGCCCCGGGATTCGATATGGAGTACCATAAAAAGTATATCGGCTCGGAGAACGAACAAGGCCGTTTCGTCCCGGGAGAGCTGCTTGACTTCTGGGAAAAATGCCGGCAGCACCCGGAGCGACGCTACGTGGCAGTAGTGGATAATTTTGACAAAATAAACCCGGAAACATTTTTCGGAGCTACACTCTGGGAGGCGCTCAGTTCACGCCTCGTTGAAATTGAGACAGATGGAGTACGCTACACAATGCCGGAAAACTTCCACCTCATTTCCGTCACACACCTGGGGCCGGGCTCAAAAATAGAATTCAACGAAGAGCACTTCAAGCGGCTGGGAAACCAGTATGTGCTGGAACCGAATCCACGAGAACTCATTGCCGTGCTTGAATGGCAATATAAAAACGATGTACTCGACTCGACGAAAGCAAAGGCGCTCCACATCCGGGAGAATAAAAGAGCCTTTGTTTTTTACTTTATTCGTATCAATGAACTGCTGAAGGACAGATTCGGCAGTGGCTTCCAGATGGGACAAGGGACGAACCTTCGGGCCTGTTACCATCCTGACGACCGTGGAAAACTGAAACAAACCGTTATCAGCCACCTGAATGCATTAAAGCCCGACAAACAGCTCAGATGGAGCGATTTCGATGATATAGAACACACTATAAGAGAAAACGGCCAGATGCCCCGGACGAGTTTTCTGGCCAGGCAGGTGCAGTTTCTTCAGGACACCGGCTACCTGGTAGAAATTACCATGGTTGCTGCGACGGCATTGCTCACTGCCTTCGTTGGATATCTGGTTTACAGGCGCAGAGAGTTGCTGATCAGGCGCTATGGGGAAAAAGCCAAACAGGTATTCCAGAAATTTGAAGAGCAACAAATCAGTGCCGATGTAGCTGCCCGCCGGCTTGTAAACATCAAGGAGGAAGTGGACAATCTGGTGCTAAAGCGCAAACTGGGATATACTGAAGGTCTTTACTTCATGGCATTTGTTGAAGACAAGGTTAAACGCATTGAGTTCGCAAGAAATGTCAGCGAGAACTTCTCCGAACTTTTTGAGGCCTTTATGGAAGACGGCGTGCTGAACGAGAGTGAATACCTCAAACTCAGGCAGTTCCTGCAGTCTATCAGGCACAAGATTCCGGCTGAAACCTACGAACAATTCAATGAAAACGTTGAAAAAGCATACTCATCTGACCGGCCAGGAAAAGAGCCTGTCGGGTGATACCGATTAACACAACCATATACCATGAGATTTCTGCTGGCTATTCTGCTTCCGGCTGTACTATCGGCCCAACCTGATTCAAGGCATAACCTCGTTTTTGACCATGTTCCTCAGCAATGGAACGAGGGTCTGCCAATGGGCAATGGGACCATCGGCTGTCTGGTATGGCAGAAAGAAGGTCGCCTGCGACTGGCACTCGATCGCGCCGACTTGTGGGATCTTCGCCCCATGAAAGGACTTGACCGGCCTGAGTTCAGTTATAAATGGGTTGCGGAGCAAGTAAAGAAAGGGGAATATGGCGTTGTACAGGAGTACTTCGACGCACCTTACGAGAGAGAGGCCGGACCCACCAAGTTGCCCGGCGGCGCGCTGGAGTTTAATGTTGAAGGAAGTGTGGAGAATAATGGAGTTTCGTTGAATATCGCCACCGGGCTGGCCACCATCCGCTGGACTGATGGCAAAACGCTGGAGACCTTCGTGCACGCAGGTGCGCAGGAAGGCTGGTTCAGGTGCCACGGATTTGGCAGTCCCGAAGAAATCATGCGCTTGCTGGCACCGCAGTACGGGGCACCCAAAGAAGCCGACAATGCCAATTCCGTACAGGGAAGCGGTCTGGCGAGGCTGGGCTACACGCAGGGGGTGCCTGTGTTGAAAAAAGGGATATGGACATACCGGCAGGCGGGCTGGGGAGAATTCAACTATGAAATAGCTGTGGCAGTGAAACAGCTGACAAACGGAGATTTCGAGGGGGTATGGAGTATTTCAAGCCAGCTTCCAGGCCAAAAAAGCCGTTTAAAAGCAGAGAAACTGGTTAAAAAAGCCATTGAGCGTGGCTTTGAAGCCTCTCTTCAGGCCTCTGCAGTGTGGTGGGAGGCATACTGGGCCAAATCTTCCGTCAGTATTCCGGATGAGTTGATAGAACGGGAATACTATCTGGATATGTACAAATTCGGGTGTACTGCCCGTGAAGACGGGCCGATGATCAGTCTGCAAGCCGTCTGGACAGCCGATAACGGCCGTCTGCCACCCTGGAAGGGCGACCTGCACCATGACTTGAATACGCAGATGAGCTACTGGCCGGCCTACACATCCAATCATTTATCGGAGGGCCTCAGCTACCTGAATCACCTGGAAAGAAACGACAGAGCCCACAGAGCATATACCCGGAAATACTTTGGCACATCCGGACTCAACATACCCGGTGTAACCACTTTTGACGGTACTGAAATGGGTGGCTGGATACAGTATTCATGTTCGCCAACCGTTGCAGCCTGGTGTGCGCAGCATTTTTATCAGCACTGGAGATACTCCCGCGACCGGGAGTGGCTACAGGAACATGCCTGGCCATTTATGCGCGATGTAGCCATACACTTGTCAGAGGTTACCAGTAAAAATACAAATGGAATCAGGGTGCTTCCTTTGTCGTCGTCACCTGAAATAAATGACAACTCCATCAGTGCCTGGTTTCAGGATACGTGGACCAACTACGACCTGTCGCTCACCCGCTTTGTTTTTGAAAAGACCGCGGAACTTGCCGGAGAGCTGGGACTTTCGGACGAATCAGAACACTGGCTTCGTCTGGGCAGCGAGTTGCCCGGCTTCTCAACAGAGCCGGACGGTGCGCTCAAATTTGCCCCTCAGTTGAATTACAGAACAAGTCACAGGCATTTTTCACATCTGATGGCGATACATCCGCTCGGGCTGCTCGACTGGGGTAACGAAGCAGACAGGCCAATTATCAGACGTTCACTGGCATTGCTGGATTCAGTGGGTCCGTCGCAGTGGTGCGGATATTCCTGGGCCTGGCTCGCGAGCCTGCGTGCCCGCGCGCATGATGGAGAGGGCGCGCGCGAAGCGCTGCGTATTTTTGCCTCTTCATTTGTTTCAGCCAATTCCTTCCACCTGAATGGCGATCAATCGGGCAAAGGATACTCCTCCTTTACTTATGACCCTTTCACGCTGGAGGGTAATTTTGCCTGTGCCTCCGGCCTTCAGGAGATGCTGCTGCAGAGTCAGAACGGGATTGTCAGGGTATTTCCGGCGATACCTGATGACTGGCGACAGGAGGTGTCTTTCAGAAACCTCAGGGCAGAAGGTGCATTTTTAATTTCTGCCGAGTCTGGCAAAAACATTAAAATTATAGCAGAGCAGGGCGGTTTACTGGTGCTTGCAGTACCACCTGGCGACTGGTATGCTTTGGGCAAACACAGCAATATCGGCGTGAAAGAAGGTATCTGGAAGTGTAATCTGGAGAAAGGTGAACGTGTGATGCTGGTGACAAAAGGCTGATCAGGTGCCGGAGGCTGCCTGAATAATCAGTTCTGCCACTTCCTCACGAGTCTTGTTTGTAGTGTCTATCACCAGATCAAAATTATTCAGGTTGGCACAGTCCGCACCGTATTTACTCAGGAAACGCGCATTTTCACTGGCCTTTCTGGCCAATATCTTCTCTACTGCCTCATCCTCGCTGGCGTATTGTTCGCGATTTCGATTCGGGTCATTCATAATCCGCTGCGCAGCCACACGCACATCCGTCTGCAGATATACCTTGAAAGAGCCCGGGATGAAGAACCAGGCCATACGGCTGTCAACCACATATCCTTTCGGATCGTGAGCCAGCGAGATAAACACACTGTCAATCCGTTCATCAATACTTGGGTCAGTATCGGCCAGGCGGTTCAGTTCGAGCGTATCCACGCCCATGTCTTCAGCTATTTTCCGCTGAATACGGCCGGTTGACAGGTATTCAAACCCGGTCTTTTCGCAGAGAATAGAAGAAACGGCACTCTTCCCGCTGCCGAGATCGCCTGTAAGAGTTATTTTTGTGTCTGAAGCCAAGGGCATAATGTTACTTTTAGGGGCGCGAAGATAGTGAAGCGACTCATTCAGTAATTGGTAAAATGACAAATTCAATTTGCAGTTACCAGTAAAATACGTTAACTTTGAAAGATCAATACCAGTAAACGTCAAAAAACCACCAATGCCTCTCCAAAAGAAACAACGATTCCCACGTGCTATTCATCATATCCATGACAGATACTTCCTGTAGTGGTATATCACGGACAATTACCATTACAACGGGAAACTCCCGAAAATCAGTTCCCGGGAATATCCGCACATCTTGTTCCATTTCAATTCAGATTCGATTACGTGTTTATAGACATAACACGATTGGAAGATGAGCGACTAGACAGCCTGCAACCCGGAATTTTATGGAATGTGCTGAGAGCATTGCGTCACGGACGCGATGATAAATACATGCTTGAAAACTGGCAAAAAATCATTACATTTGCGGATGTTGGAGATAAATCAGAAAGAGACGAGGTGGCTGGGGCCACACTGGTATACCTCAACGGCCATTCAAAAGTGATTAACCAAAAACTTAGAGAAATGACAACAGGAATGCCTAAAAGCAAATCACCAACCCCATCTAACTGGTTTGTAGAGATGTATCGCGGTGACCTGGAAGTTACCGTTGAAGAGCTAACTGCCCGTGTAATGGAACATGCAAGTGTTGTGGACAGTGCGGTAATTATTGCTGCTAGAAAAGGTGTAATACAAGGTATTGAGCAAGGTATTGAGCAAGGTATTGAAAGGGGGCTCAAACTGGCACTTGATATCTCAGAGTATCTGTCAGTCAATCCGGATGCCTCCGATGAGGCTGTAGCAGATCATTTCGGGATCAGTATTGATCTTGTGTATTCATATCGGAAGTATAATCAGAAAACCTGATTTACTGATATATTCAGCCTGTTCACCCAAAGTTCCGGATTGAAATGATAATCGTTTTTGATAAGAAATCCCCCCATCTTTGTTTAATACAGGAGTTCATTTTCATATCTTTTAACAATCAATAACTTACCAGCTCTGACCATGTTTATCTCAGCAGATCATCACCACAATCTGCCATTAATTCGCCAAAGTGCGCGCGATTTTGCAGAATCGCAAATAAGGCCTCATGTCATGGAATGGGATGAAGCCCAGTACTTCCCCATGGATCTTTTTCATCGTATGGGTGAGCAGGGATTCCTCGGCGTACTCGTTCCCGAACAGTACGGCGGCGCCGGCCTGGGGTACCAGGAGTACATCACCATCATTGATGAAATTGCCCGGGTATGCGGTTCCATAGGATTGAGTGTAGCGGCCCACAACTCACTTTGCACCAACCACATACTGATGTTCGGTAATGAAGTTCAAAAAGAGAAATACCTGCCGCTGCTTGCTTCGGGTCAATGGATTGGTGCCTGGGGACTTACCGAGCCCAATACTGGTTCGGATGCCATGCGTATGCAGTGTACAGCCACTCAAGACGGGGACTATTGGGTAATCAACGGTACCAAGTCCTGGATTACGCATGGAAAGAGTGGTCATGTGGCTGTGGTAATCGCACGAACGGGAGAGTTGCTCGACAGCCGGGGTATGACTGCCTTTATTGTGGAGCGGGGAACTGCGGGTTTCCATGCAGGCAAGAAAGAGAACAAACTGGGCATGCGCGCCAGCGAAACTGCCGAAATGATTTTTGACAACTGCAGGGTACACAAATCGCAGATTCTCGGTGAAACCGGAGACGGTTTCATTCAGGCCATGAAAATCCTGGATGGCGGGCGTATTTCCATCGCATCGCTGGCGCTTGGCATAGCCAAAGGAGCCTATGAGGCATCGGTGAAATACGCAAAAGAGCGCCATCAATTCGGACAACCAATTGCCAGCTTTCAGGGTATTTCATTCAAGCTGGCCGACATGGCTACCAAAATTGAGGCTGCGGAGTTACTTACCCGTCAGGCAGGTTCCCTCAAGGACGCTGGTATAAAATGCACCAAACAGGCAGCTATGGCCAAATACTACGCTTCAGAAGTGTCTGTTGAAGTCAGTACCGATGCCGTCCAGATTTTTGGCGGATATGGCTACACCAAGGATTTCCCCGTGGAGAAATTCTATCGCGATTCCAAACTTTGCACCATTGGCGAGGGAACTTCTGAAATTCAGAAACTGGTTATTGCGCGCGAGGCGTTGAAGGGCTGAGTTCTTTCAAGAACCTGTTTGTATCACCAGCGATTTTATGTCACAGTCCTCTTAATGAAAAAGGCTCTGATTTTTCCAGTGGAAAATTCAGAGCCTTTTTTGCGACTGATGGTGAGCAGAACTTACTTGATCACCGTCATATTTCTTGTCTTGACACCGAACGGCGTTTTCAGAGTGTACCAGAACTGTCCCGAATAGCCGGCTATATCGAACTGTTCTGTGTTCTCACCGGCAGGGTATTCGCGCTGCAGGACGAAGACCACTCTGCCTGTAATATCAGTTATTTGCCACTCGGCAGAGCATGCCTCGGGAAGTGTGAAGGCTATAGTTGTGCGGTCTGTTGCAGGATTGGGTACATTCTGACTGAGTACGAAGCCTGCAACTGATGCCGTTTCGCCGGAGCGCTCATCGTAATCAGGCGACACGAGAGAGGATGTGGGTGCAACGAATATCCATGCAGCTCCTTTGTTGCTTGCATCAACCGGTCCTCCGACCAGTCCTGTACTTCCCGTTGCATTCACAGCAATTGAAGTACCCTGACGCGCAGCCCCTGAAGCACCTGTACCCACTTTCTTGTTTCCTTGCTGCGTCCATGTAGTACCTGAACGTTTGGCTCCCCACATGGCGCCTACATTGGTGTTATCGCC
>JBEGNB010000024.1:0-7355 GCA_041182785.1 Bacteroidota bacterium | reverse complement strand
ATCATATTTTCCGGAGAGCCCCAGCGGGTCGTTTCACTCAGAACAGTTTCCCAGAGTGGTTCACCTGCTGTGAGGTGCAGTCGCTGAAAATCATTGCTGCCTTTGTTGGAGGTGAGGGCCAGCACAACAGCCCATTTCTCGGGCGTTTCCAGAAAGGGAGACAGACTGTCTTCCCCCATGTAAGGCGCCACAGTGACGGCATCACATCCGTAGCGGTTGAAAAAGGCATCGGCATACATGCGGCTGGTATTTCCGATATCTCCGCGTTTGGCGTCGGCGATGATGAAATGACTTTTGCCGATGTGTTTTACGGTGCGTTCAAAGGAGATCCATCCGGCGGGTCCCAATGCCTCGAAAAATGCGAGATTGGGTTTGTATGCCACACAGTAATCGCGGGTAGCATCAATAATCTGCCGGTTAAATTCAAAAACTGGATCCTCGGAGTCGAGCAGATGAGGTGGAAGTTTCGACAGTTCGGGATCGAGACCCACGCACAGGAAAGACCTTCTTCCGTGAATATGACTGACAAGTTCTGCTCTTTTCATGGTGCGAAGTTACTCGATTTGCTTTGGGCACAAGCGTTATGGGAGGCAATTTTTGAGAGCGTCTTTCGTTTTTGTGGTGATTAGTGGATAAAACACGACAGGAAGAATATGAAAAAGCAAATCGGACTTATTGCTGTACTGATCTGCCTGGCCTGGGGAGCCAGCGCGCAGAAAACGAGACCCGCAGGTGTTCTAACCCCCGAAAACAGCGCAAAAATTCACGAAATTGAGGATACACTGGCCATTCTTGGATTTGTTGTCGTCAACGACTCGATTGAGCTGGAGCGATTTGCTGCCTGCCGGCAACTGATCACCACCCTTGTAAGAGCGCTCAAGGTTGAAAATTCCTTCAGGTATCCGTTTGAACGCCTGAGAAGTATGTCAATACTGGCTCCGCCCGATAGCAGTTTCAGGATATTTACCTGGCAGCTGTTCGTTAATGACTCCACCTATCGTCATTATGGGGCCATACAGATGAATAACAAGGATTTGAAGTTATTTGCCCTCCGCGACAAGAGTTTCGAGATGGATAATCCTGCACCCGTACACGAAGTACTTGCGCCGGATCGCTGGTATGGAGCCGTTTATTACGGTGTCAGAGAATTTGATACCCGGGAGGGCAAGAAATACCTGCTGCTGGGGTTTGATGCCTTTGAGTTTTATCAGCGCAGAAAAGTGATAGAGGTGTTGTCGTTTGATTCAAAGACAGGAGCGCCTGTGTTTGGAGCGCCCGTTTTCGGGAAGGAGCATCCGGAGGACCGGCGGCTGATTTTCGAATATTCGGCGGAGGCCTCCGTACGGGTTAACTGGGATGAACAGTACCAGATGATATTGTTTGATCACCTGATTGAGTTTCCCAGTCCGTTTGGCAGGGGAATAACCCGTGTTCCCGATGGCAGCTACGACGGACTGAAGCAGGAAAAGTCGGGATGGAGTTTTGTGGAGCATGTATTTAAGGATGATTTTCAGGAAACACCGCCCTTCCCTTCGCCGGTACTGGACTCGAGAAAAGAAAAAGATATCATGGGGAAAGCCAGGAAAAAAAATAATTTTCCTTGATAATCAATGCTTTGTGTGTTTTTTGGGAGCTTGTTATGTTTCTTTTGGACATTGTTAACAGGAAAATTCTTGCATTGCGTTGGTTACCGCAAGTACATTTGTGGCGTCACAAGGACATTGAGTTTAAAACATTTCATAAAAACAGTCTCTTCCGATGAAACAACTGCTTTCTGTTTTCGCTTTCCTTCTTTTCGGTGCATTCGTAGCTAACGCACAGTCTGGCCCTACAATGACATTCAAAGTCACTACTGTTGACTACGGCAAGATCGAAAAAGGCAGCGACAAAGTGCGCAAATTCGAATTTACCAACACTGGCAGCGAGCCACTGATCATCAAATCTGCCAAAGGTTCATGCGGTTGCACCGTTCCTACTTACCCACAGGAGCCAATCATGCCGGGCGAAACCAAAACAATTGACGTGAGCTACGATACTAACCGCGTAGGTGCTTTCACCAAGACGGTAACTATCACAACGAACGAAACACCTGATTCACACACCCTGACCATCAAAGGCGAGGTGCTGAATCCTCCGGCTCAGGAAAGCGTTCCTGCCAGCGGTGGTGGTATCAACAAGCAGTAATTTTTACTGATTGATTTTGGTTTGACGATATAAACCCGACCGGATTTCTTCCGGTCGGGTTTTATTTTTTTGTTAACGATGTAACTTTTCACCACTTCCGTGCGACTTACCAGTAACTTTGTCATCAAATAAATTAAAACCGATGAAGAAGACACATAACGTCAAGTTTTTGCTCCCGGCACTCCTGCTGGTGAGCCTGTCAGCCTTCTTCTTTGTTAACAGTCAGGGAACGTCTTTCTCCGGCTCCTCTGTTTCCGGCTCTCCGAGAGAAATTTCCATGACAGATCGTGATAAAGGTGAGGATCAACAAGATTCTGCCAGAATTCCAGGATTGTTCACTTTGGCTCGTCTGCTCGAATTGGCAGGTCAGTTTCTTAACCGGGGCCTCTGACTAGTCAACACCTCCAGTCTGTGGTTATCAAAAATGATAATGGATTGAATATTCAAACTAAACACAGACCAATAGGCCTCCGGGCCAACCTCAATCAGTTTGTACTGCTTGTAATCGTCAACGCTTTCGTGGGTGGTATGGTTGGTATGGAGCGGAGTATCCTGCCACAAATAGCCATCTCTGAATTCGGACTGACTGCCAAGTCGGCTGCTTTGTCGTTTATCGTGGCCTTTGGAGTGACAAAGGCATTTGCCAATCTGATGACAGGAAGAATAGCAGCCAGGTGGGGCCGAAAGAAATTACTCCTGCTGGGTTGGATACTCGGCTTACCCGTGCCTTTCCTGCTCATCTATGCTCCAGACTGGAACTGGATTATTGCCGCAAATCTACTGCTGGGGGCACACCAGGGTTTTGCGTGGTCGGCGACAGTTGTCATGAAAATTGATCTGGTGGGAGAGCGTGACCGGGGACTTGCAATGGGTCTGAATGAGTTTGCGGGTTACCTGGCAGTCGCTTTGGCGGCACTGGCCAGTGGCTGGATTGCCGGAAGTTACGGACTCAGGCCTTATCCTTTCTATCTTGGTATCGGATTATCGGTTGCCGGTCTGCTGGCTACCGTGTTTCTGGTAAAAGATACACACGCACATGTAGCAGCCGAGGCAGCGGTCAGTAATATACCCCGGCTAAAGCGCATATTTTGGGATACAACCTGGGGACACAAAAATCTAGGATCAGTATCACTCACCGGACTGGTGAACAACCTGAATGACGGAATGGTGTGGGGGCTACTGCCGCTGATGCTCGCGCAGCGCAGTTTTTCCCTTTCAGAAACGGGCCTGCTGGCAGCTGTCTATCCGGCAGTATGGGGAGTCAGCCAGATTTTTACCGGACGTCTTTCGGATTATGTGTGCAAAAAAGACCTTCTGATGTGGGGGATGATATTACAGGGAGTGGCCCTGTTTGGACTGTCATATTCGGATGTTTTCAGCAGTTTCGCGGTCTGGCTTTCGCTGCTTGGTTTCGGTACTGCGCTAGTTTACCCTACTTTCCTGGCCTCTATTGCTGATAACACCCATCCACACGATCGGGCGCACAGTCTGGGTATTTTCAGATTCTGGCGTGATATGGGTTATGCTGCAGGGGCATTATTATTCGGCGTGCTGGCCGATTATGCAGGAATATCCTTTAGCTTTATGGGTGTTGGACTAATTACAGTATTGACTGGTTTGGGTGCAAACTACCGGATGCGGTGTAAAACCAGTCATCCAGAATTGTGGCCCTGGCTCAGGTCGGGTATCAGCCGTACGGGTGCAAAGTTCAGGAACGGCACAAGAAACTTCAATTCGGTGATAAGGGTCATTTGATGCTGTTTTAGCTGGCATTAAATGACGAACGCAACTGCATGTTCATCAAGCAGTTGCGTTCTTGTCGGGATGACTGGATTCGAACCAGCGACCTCGTCGTCCCGAACGACGCGCGCTACCGGGCTGCGCTACATCCCGAATTGGATAACATGAGCGGCTGTCAAAAGCCATTTTTAGTACCCGCCATTGAGCCACTCAAGGGATTTGAACCCTCGACCTGCTGATTACGAATCAGCTGCTCTACCGCTGAGCTAAAGTGGCATTTGCTTTTAGCGGGTGCAAATATACAGCGACGTTGTAATTTTCAAAAAACGTAACATCTTTTTTTGCATGGCAAACTGCCACGAGGTGTATTCCTGATACGTACCTTTGCGTATGAATCCTGCAAAAAAATCCGGAACACTCTATACCAGGCCGTTCATTCTGCTTTGTATCTCCCACGCCCTGTTTGCAGGAAGTTTCAGTATGATGATTCCGGAATTGCCCGCCTACCTGACGGATATGGGAGGTGGAGGCTACAAGGGGTGGATCATCGCGCTTTTTACAATCACAGCGGGTATTTCCAGGCCTTTTAGTGGCAAACTAACCGATACCATTGGCCGGATACCGGTTATGTATGTGGGAACAATCGCCTGTGTTGTGAGCAGTTTGTTGTATCCCTGGCTTGCCTTTGTATCCGGATTTTTGGCACTTCGTTTTTTTCACGGGTTCTCTACGGGCTTCAAGCCAACCGGAACGTCGGCTTACGTTGCCGATGTGGTGAACGAGGAGAACAGGGGAGAAGCCATGGGTTTTCTCGGGATAACTTTCAGCGTGGGAGCCAGCATATCGCCTCTTCTGGGAGGATGGCTGACCTCGGAGTGGGGTATCAACGCCATGTTCTATACCTCTGCCCTGTTTGCTGTCGTATCTATGGCAATACTCTGGAATCTGCCTGAAACGCTGCACAAGAGGCGGAAATTTGAGTGGCAGCACCTGAAAGTAGGTCGTTCGGATATTTTTGATCCGCTGGTATTGCCGGTTGTGGTTACCATGATATTGTGTTACGCCAGTTACGGGGTGATACTCACCCTCATGCCGGATATGAGTGACAGGCTTGGAGTAGAAAATCGGGGTACCTGTTTCAGTATTTTTACCATTTTCAGTGTGCTGACGCGTTTTTCAGCGGGCAGAATTTCGGATCAGATGGGGCGCGTGCCGGTACTGCGGGCATCCGCCGTTGCCATCGCGATTGCCATGGCAGCCTTTGCCATGGCTGAAACAAAGACTATGCTGTTTGTTGCAGCAGCTGTTTTCGGTCTTGCCAACGGAATATTTTCTCCGGCCATAAACGCGTGGGCAGTAGATTTGGGAGAACCTGGCAGAAAGGGAAGGGCCCTTGCCACCATGTATATTTCCCTTGAAATTGCCATTGGTGGGGGAGCCTTACTTTCCGGCTGGTACTTTGCCAATCATTTTGAACGGATTCCAGACGTATTCTGGACAACGGCACTGCTGAGTCTGGCGGGATGGGTTTACCTGTTCAGGTTGAACAGTGAAAAGATAAAGGCTTTCTAAAATCCCGAAAAGCCGCTTTTGTTTTCTGTTATCATCACATCCTTGGCATCGGGATTGTCGGCTGTTACCTCGGGCAGAAGCGTCAGGTCGTACTCGCGTGCATGTTCAATTCGCAGTCGTTCGCCTGTTCTGTCGTAAAAATTCGACGTATTTAGTCCGAGATCGTATTTGATGCCGCGGTTGTCTGCCCACTGAAGATAGCCAGCCGGCAGTTCAGGGCAGCCAAGATAGTACACATCGTAGCCGTCAGGCTGGAAACGGAACTCGAAATTGCCGTGTTCATCAGTACTTGTTTCACTGTAAATTCTCACCCCGATATCTTTCCGCAGCCATTCTTCGAGGCTGCCGCTGGCAGAGAAGACCGAAAGTTTTACTCCCGGAATAGGAACACCGGTTTGTTCGTCTTTCAGATTGCCGCGGACGACAGTTTGAAGACTGGTTCTGGATCCGTGAAACTTTTCTTCCGAACTGCCACAGGAAGTGAGTAGCAGTACAAACAGTAATGACGGGAAAAACAGAGTTATGACGCTGAGGATTCGCATATTAAAAGAAATTGTCACAGAGCTACTCCAAAAATGGCAGGATTAAAATGGTCTTAACCGGCAAATGGTGTGAATATTACTTTGAATCAATATTCACAGCAAAGTTAAGACAAAAACAAATATTATACCAAAAAAGTGAGCTAGGAAGTCCGGAGAGGTACATCAGGATGGAGCAACTTTTTGCCCTTCTGATGCTTTCGACACATGTGCAGTGTTAGAATCAACCTCCCATAAATGCCAATCAATCAGACATTGTCTGTTCAAAGGCATATTTTAATACTGCTCCTTGTCACTCGGGAAATCCCTCGATTTTACGTCCGAGATATAGCCCTGGGTAGCTTCTGTCATCACCTGAAACAATTCAGCATACCTGCGCAGGAAGCGCGGATTGAAATCTTTGGTAATACCCAGCATGTCGTGAGATACGAGCACCTGTCCGTCAGCATGTTTGCCTGCGCCAATACCGATAGTGGGAATCGCAATGCTCTCCGACACCTCTTTGGTGAGTTTGGCCGGTATTTTCTCCAGTACGAGCGAGAAGCAGCCGAGTTCATCCAGTAATTTCGCGTCATCGCGGAGCTTCTGTGCCTCCTGCTCCTCCTTTGCTCTCACGGTATAGGTGCCGAACTTGTAGATACTCTGCGGAGTAAGGCCAAGATGCCCCATTACCGGTATGCCTGCCAGCAGGATTCTTTTGATGCTGTCCTCCACTTCTGCACCGCCTTCCAGTTTTACAGCGTGTGCGCCCGATTCTTTCATAATCCGTATGGCACTGGAGAGTGCCACTTCCGAATTGGACTGGTACGAGCCGAACGGCATGTCAACCACCACCATGGCGCGACTTACTGCACGCACTACCGACTGGGCGTGATAAATCATCTGGTCGAGTGTAATGGGCAGCGTCGTTTCGTGGCCGGCCATGACGTTGGAGGCAGAATCGCCCACCAGAAGTATATCAATACCCGCCTCGTCGAATATACGCGCCATGGAGAAATCATACGCTGTGAGCATCGCAATTTTCTCCCCGCGGTCTTTCATAGACTGGATAACGTGGGTGGTAATCTTCTTAATTTCACCGGTAGCAGCTGACATAAATCCTGACTTTATTGATTCAGTCCGAAAGGTAGGCTTATACTTGAAAACAGGGCAAAAAAAAACCGTGCTCCTGCGAGCACGGCTAACAAAACAACAGGTTATTATCACAAATTCTTTATTCGCGGACAGTCAGTTGGGCAGGTCCATCCTGCTTTTGAACGGACCTGTCTCCTTCACCTGAAATTGTATAATCCCATGAACATATCTCGGGCGGAGATACAT